>JACEFY010000353.1 GCA_016807485.1 Stenotrophomonas maltophilia
GGAGCGCCGTGATCCCCACGCGGGCGGCGACCTCGCGCATCCGCGCGTCGCGGATCACCGGGGCGACACCCCGCAGCTCCAGCGCGAGGCCGATCTCATCGGTGACGTGCTCGGTCGCGAAGGCCTCGCGGGGATGCTGGAGCACGACCCCCACGGTGCGCGCCGTGTCGCGCGGCGGTGTCGCGACACGATCGACCCCGACGACGCGCACGTCTCCGGTGACAGTGCCGCCGTCGACGTGCGAGAGGAGCCCGCTGAGGGCGCGCAGCACCGTCGTCTTGCCCGCGCCGGTCGGGCCCGACAGCACCGTCAGGGTGCCGGGCGCCAGGGTGAACCCGTCGATCCGCACCGGGTCGGCGAACCCGACGGCCGCGGCCGCGATCTCCACGGGGCGCGCGCAGTCGCCGCCGCTCCCGCGCCCGGCGTATCCGCGCAGCTCGAGCGCCGCTGCGACGGCCGTCGCGCGCTCGAGCGTGCGCTCCAGCACCGGAGCGAGGATCCGGATGCCGGCGCGCTCGCCGCGCAGGCGCTGCGCGAACCGTACGCGGCGCACGGCCCCCGCGAGCGCGGGGAGAGTCGCCCAGGCGATCGCGAGCGCGCGCCCGATTCCCTGGAAAGGGCCGCGGCGCGCGGCGCGGGCGAACACGCGGGACAGATCGACGAGGGCGTTCAGCAGCCCGAAGGCGAGGATGACGAGCGCCACCGGCAGTGCGCTCACGGCGGCATCCCACAGTCCGTCCGTGGTGACCGGGCCGAGCATCACGACGTGCGCGAACGGCGGCGGCAACCGCACGGCGGGGAGCGCGAGCACGACGACCCCGTCGCCGTCGGCGCCGTGGAAGAGCACCCGGTAGACGACCCGGACCGCGATGAACAGGGCCGCCAGCCAGGCGGCCGCGATCAACGCGCGGGGCCGAAGACGCACGGGATCAGGCGTCGGGCGAAGCAGGCGCCCCGTCGAGGGTGAAGAGGAGCTCGATGCTGTCGCCCGGCTGCAGCTGCAGCGTGGAGACGCCCTCCTGCGCGTAGTCCCAGGTTCCGCCGGCGGTCTTCTGCCAGAGGGACCAGTAGGCGAACGCGGCGGGCATGGCGGCGCACGCTTCGACGTACGCCGGGTCTTCGGTCGATCCCACCGGCTCGGTGGCCGATGGCAGCCCGTCGACGCGGCAGATGACGTCGTCGCCGTACTGCTCGGTTCCCGCGAGGGTCACGCCGAGGATGTCGAGGGCGTCGGCGGCGCCGAGGGGCTCATCGGTGAAGATGCACGCCGCGCGCTCGATGTCGGCGGCCCCGTCGAGGTTGCCGCCGTTGATGTAGACGCTCACGCCTTCGACGCTCGCGCAGCCCCCGTCCGCGACGGCGGATGACGACGGAGCGGCCGTCACCGCAACGGATCCCTCGGGCGTCGGGGTCGCCGGGGCGCAGGCGGACAGGGCGAGGGCGAGCGCGCCGGCGGCGAGCAGTGCGAGGAGGCGTCGAGTCGAGGTCACCGCTCCAGCGTAGGGCCGGGCGCCGGGCGCCCGCGGCCGTATGACGGGCGCGCGTAGTCTGGACCGGTGAGCGTCTCCGAACTGTTCGACCCGTCCGCATGGGTGCTCGCTCCCGGCGCGGGGGAGTACACCGACATCACGGCGCACGTGAGCGTCGACGGGCGGATCGCCCGCGTCGCCTTCGATCGCCCCGAGGTGCGCAACGCCTTCCGGCCGCACACGGTCGACGAGCTCTACCGGGCGCTCGACATCGCGCGGCAGGATCCCAAGATCGGCGTCGTCCTCCTCACCGGCAACGGACCGAGCCCGAAAGACGGCGGCTGGGCGTTCTGCTCCGGCGGCGACCAGCGCATCCGCGGTCGCGACGGCTACACCTACGCCGGCGACGACGCGACGGCGCCCGACCCGGCGCGGGCCGGGCGGCTGCATATCCTCGAGGTGCAGCGCCTCATCCGCTTCATGCCGAAGGTCGTCATCGCCGTGATACCGGGATGGGCCGCCGGCGGCGGACACTCGCTGCACATCGTGTGCGACCTCTCGATCGCCTCCGGCGAGCACGGTCGGTTCAAGCAGACGGATGTCGATGTCGGCTCGTTCGACGCAGGGTACGGCTCGGCGTACATGGCCCGCCAGGTCGGCCAGAAGATCGCGCGCGAGGTGTTCTTCCTCGCCGAGGAGTACTCCGCGCAGCGCGCCTACGAGATGGGCGCCGTCAACCGGGTCGTCCCGCACGACGACCTCGAGCGCGAGGCGATCGCGATGGCGCGGACGATCCTCGGCAAATCGCCCACCGCGATCCGCATGCTGAAGTTCGCCTTCAACGCGATCGACGACGGCATGGTGGGTCAGCAGGTGTTCGCCGGCGAAGCGACCCGGCTCGCCTACGGCACCGACGAAGCCGTCGAGGGGCGCGATGCGTTCCTCCAGAAGCGCGATCCGGACTGGTCGCCCTACCCGTACCACTTCTGACCGTGAAGCTCGAGCAGATC
>JACEFY010000354.1 GCA_016807485.1 Stenotrophomonas maltophilia
CGCCCCCCAGTCGACTCCCCCGCCGAATCCCACGACCCAGAGCACGGTGAGCGGCGCGAGCGCGACGACGAGCCCGACGGCCGCGGTCAGCAGCGCGTCGAAGGCGGAGAGGAGGGTGACGAGAAGGCGATTCATGCGCGTTCGACCCTACCCACCGGCGACCGGGGCGTGGCCGAGCCTGAGCACCGTCGCCACGCGCTACGTTTCTGCACAGGAGGATCCATGAGCGCACCCACGTCGGCCGACCGCACGGAAGACACCACCCCCACGAGCGGCCTCGACCGCTTCTTCGAGATCACGAAGCGTGGTTCGTCGATCGCCACCGAGGTCCGCGGCGGCGTGGTGACCTTCATCACGATGGCCTACATCGTCATCCTGAACCCGATCATCCTCTCGGGCGGCACCGACGTCGCCGGCGACACCCTCGGCTTCCCGCAGGTCGCCGCCGTCACGGCGCTGACAGCGGGGGTCATGACGATCCTCTTCGGGCTCGTCACGCGACTGCCGTTCGCGTTCGCGGCGGGCCTCGGCATCAATTCCTTCCTCGCGGTGTCCGTCGTCGGGCAGGTCACCTGGCCCGAGGCGATGGGCCTCGTCGTCATCAACGGTCTCCTCATCGTGCTGCTGGCCGCCACCGGCCTGCGACGCATGATCTTCGAGGCGGTCCCGCTGCAGCTGAAGACGGCGATCACGGTCGGCATCGGCCTGTTCATCGCGTTCATCGGCTTCGTCGACTCGGGCTTCGTGACGGCGACGGGCGCATCGTCGCCGCCGGTCGGGCTCGGGGTCTCCGGGTCGATCGCGACCGTCCCCACGCTCCTGTTCGTGGTGACCCTTCTCCTCTGCGGCGTGCTGATGGCGCTGCGGGTGAAGGGTGCGCTCCTCATCGGTCTCGTCTCCGGCACGGTGCTGGCCGTCATCGTCGAGGCGATCTGGAACATCGGTCCGAAGTTCGGCGACGACGGCACCCTGAACCCCGGCGGATGGGGCCTCTCGGTGCCCGAGCTCCCGGCCACGTGGGTGAGCCTGCCCGACCTCGGCCTGGTGGGCCAGTTCGACCTGTTCGGCAGCTTCGGCCGCATCGGCGCCCTCGCGGCGATCATGCTGATCTTCACTCTCGTCTTCACCAACTTCTTCGACGCCATGGGCACCATGACCGGGCTGTCGCGCGAGGCCGGCCTGGCCGACGAGAAGGGCAACTTCCCGCGCCTGAAGTCGGCGCTCGTGGTCGAGGGCATCGGCGCGGTCGCCGGCGGCGCGACCTCGGCGTCGTCGAACACCGTGTTCATCGAATCGGCCTCCGGCATCGGCGAGGGCGCGCGCACCGGGCTGGCGAACCTCGTGACGGGTGTGCTGTTCCTGCTGGCGATGTTCCTCACCCCGCTCACCTCGATCGTGCCGACCGAGATCGCCGCGGCTGCCCTGGTGATCGTGGGTGCGCTGATGATGTCGCAGATCCGCCACATCGACCTCACCGAGCTGTCGGCGCTCATCCCGGTGTTCCTGACGGTCACGGTCATGCCGCTCACCTACTCCATCGCCAACGGCATCGGCGCGGGCTTCGTCAGCTGGGTGATCATCCGCTCGTTCTCCGGCAAGGCGAAGGAGATCAGCCCGCTGCTGTGGATCGTCGCGGCCGGCTTCGTCGTCTACTTCGCCCGCGGACCGATCGAAATGCTCCTCGGCTGAAGCTCGGTAGGCTCGTGCGGTGACCAGACGCAAAGACCCCGAGATCGCCGCCGAGTGGATCCGTGGCGCGTTCGGATGGATCGTCATCCTGCTCGCCGCGATCCTCGTCGTCCCCGTGGTGATCATCGCCGGAATCGGATTCGCCCAGGGGACCATCCCCTCGTCGGACGCCGGCGGCATCTTCGGATCCGGCCCCGGGTACCCCGCCTTCCCGCCGCCGTTCTGGCTGCTGTGGATCCCCGCGCTCGGCGCCCTCGCGCTCAGTGTGGCGACCTGGCGCTTCCGCGGCCAGTTCATGGACTCGATCTTCAGCGCGCGCTGGGATCTCGCCATCGTCGCGATCTTCGGCGCCTCCACGACCCTCGCCGCCTCCGTGACCTTCGGCGCCCCCTACCTGTGGGTCGTGCTCGGCGCGGTCGCGCCCTGGGTGCTGACGCTCCTCGTGGTGCTCTCCCGCGCCGTGTGGGACGCGTTCCGCGACGCGGCCACGGCGTTCCGCCCGACACCGAAGGCCGATCGGCGCGGTCCGCGCGAGGCGACGACCGCGCGCGAATCGATCCCCGCCCTGCGCATCACCGCCGACGCCGACCGCTGGAAGCGCTCGCGCCAGCACCTGACGCTGCAGGACGGCGATCCGCGCACGCTCGCCGTCGACGTCTACGACAGCGCGACCAACGACCTCGGCCTCGCCCGCGCCCTCGTGCGCGCGATCGACGGGGAGGACGCCGCACCACCCCGCTCGACGCCGTTCTCCGG
>JACEFY010000355.1 GCA_016807485.1 Stenotrophomonas maltophilia
CGCTCGATCCGGCGAAGAGAGCGGTGAGCTCGGCGGCGCGGGCATGGTCGCGGGCGAGGAGGATGAGCCGGTCCCCGCGGGCGGCGAGCCGCCGCGCGACGGCGAGGCCGATGCCGCTTCCGGCGCCGGTCAGGAGATGGGTCTGTGGCATGGCGCCATCCTCCCACTCGCGCGGGCACATCACGCGGCGGGCAGGTAGTCGAAGCGGCGCCGGGCACCCGGTCGGGGCGTCTGCGCCGGATCGAGCCACGGCGGCGGGATCAGCCAGACCATGGAGGTGATCCCCGGTCCGTCGATCCGGATGTCCCATCCCTGGTCGTGGATCAGATGATGACAGCTCGTGCACAGCAGCACCCCGTTGTGCAGGTCGGTCGGTCCGCCCCGCGACCACCACCGGATGTGGTGGGCCTTCGCCCGCCCGGGAGGGGCGCCGCATCCGACGCATCCGCCATCGCGCTCGGCGAGCGCGAGGCGCTGTGCGTGCGTGAAGAGCCGCTTGTCGCGACCGAAGTCGAGGATCTGGCTGTCGGCACCCAGCACCACCGGCACGACACCTCCGCCGGCGGCCATCCGGCGCACGGTGCCGATGCACACGGGCTGGTCGATGCCGTCGATGAGCCCGACGCCCGTTCCGGCCCGCAGGTCGGCGAGGCTGACCCGGACGATGACGGTCGCGCCCGGAAGGGTACGGTTCGTGCGATCGCAGCCGGTGTAGTGCTCGCAGATCGCCACGAGCGCGTCGGCTTGCATCGCGGGGATCGGCTTCGGAGGCAGTCCGCTCCCCCGCTGCGCGTCGTCGCGCTGCGCGTTGAGATCGGCCGTGACCATCGCATCGATCAGCGTCAGGATCGGGGCGCCGCGCTCGGGGTCGAACTTTCCGTTCAGGACGACCAGCCCCGTCCGGTCCTGCCGGATCGTGAGCGCGGTCTGCACCCGCAGGTCTTCTTCCTTCGGCTCGAGCCCATCCGGATCGAGAAAGGCCTCCGCCCGCAGGAGCACGCGCTGCAAAGCATGCAGATCGAGGCCCGCGGCCTGATCGACGAGCGTCCGCTCGGCGGCGTCGAGCGCGTCGGGGTGCACCCGGTCGTCCATGCCGTCGAGGAGCGTGATGATCGCCGCCGCAGCGTCTTTGCCGAGGGCCCCTCTGGCGAGGGCCGCACCCACGTGCGGGTGTCGTGCCGGCGCCTCGGCTCCAGATAGCAGCACCCGTGGCGCGGTCGCCGCGCCCACCTGCACGAGTCTCGCAGCATCTCCGGTCGTCGTGCCGAGCGTCGTGGCGAGGAAGACGTTCGCGTTGCGGTGCCCCTGTTTCTTGGCGAGCGAGTCGGCACCCAGTTCGGGTCGCGACTGCCGCGAGATCTCAGCCGCCACCTGCACTGCTGCCGCATCGAGGAGCCGCCGCGCCTGGCCGATCAGTCGATTGACCTCGACCAGATGCGCCGCGTCGCATCCCTCGACGCGCTCACCCGGCCACGCCGAAGCGAGCGCGATGACCGCCGCTTCCAGTGACTCCATGGGTGAATGCATGTACTAAGATTACGCGTCACCTCCGACATTGACGCGAACATTTATTCCCCTGTGGATAACCCGCGCACGCACGATCCGCTTGAATGGACCGGTGACAGCGGCATCAGCGGCATCCCCGACATCAGCGACATCACCGACATCACCGGCATCACCGGCATCCTGGACCTTCCGTCGCGCACGCGCGTCGGATGCCGCCTGGATGGCCGAAATGCGAGCGGTCGTCATGCGCCCCGATCTCGAGCGCCTCGGCCGCTTCGACGCGGCGCGGGTGCGCACGCGCTTCCTCGACGCGTACGCGCCGGCGGACACCCGCGTCATCGAGGTCGCCGGCGCGACGATCGGCCTCGTCGCTCTCCGCGAGGAGCCCGACGCCCGATGGATCGAGCACTTCTACCTCGCACCGTCGGCGCAGGGACAAGGGATCGGCGGCGCGGTGCTGCGGGCGCTCCTGAGCGAGCCCGGCGCGACGCCGTTCCGTCTCAACGTCCTGCAGGGCAGCCCGGCCCGCCGGCTCTACGAGCGGCACGGTTTCACGGTCTACGCCGAAGACGACGTCGACGTCTGGATGACCGCGCCGTTGCGCCGCTCCTGATTCAGGGGAGCCGCTCGGAGACGATGCGCGCCGCGGCCGCGGCATCCAATCGATGGCCCTTCGACTCGGGCACGACGAGATATTCCGCTTGTGGCATGGCGGCGGCGAGCCGGCGCGACGCTTCCGTCAGGAACGGGAAGGTCTCTTCGCCGCACAGGATCGTCACCGGGATCTCCACGCCGGTCATCGCCGCCGTCGGCGTGGAGAACTCCCGCGTGAGCGCCGCGTCGAACACCGTCGACTGCGCGAGTGGCACAAGCGATGCGAAAAGGGGACTCTGCCGGATCTGCGTGATCATCTCGTCGGCGAGCC
>JACEFY010000356.1 GCA_016807485.1 Stenotrophomonas maltophilia
GGCGGGGTTGCCGGCGACGGCGGCGATGATTCCGCCGACGACCGCCGCGACCGCGACGACGCCGACGGCGGCCGCGATCCCTTGCTTCTTGCTCAGTGCCATGTCAGTTGTGCTTTCTCTCTTCGGGTGAGGACTCGGTGCGAGGTCTCGGTGGTGGATCGGATGGTTTGGACGGGTCGGACGGTTCGGACGGTTCGGGGGGTTCGGCTGCTCAGGCGAGGACCTTCGCGAGGAACTCCTGGACGCGTGGATGATCGGGCGCGACCAGAACCTCGGCGGGCGGACCCTGCTCGATGACCCGGCCGTCCTCGAGGAAGACGACGCGATCGGCGATCTCCCGAGCGAAGCCCACTTCGTGGGTCACGATGATGAGCGTCGTGCCGAGCGTCGCGAGGTCGCGGATGACGTCGAGCACTTCGCCGACGAGCTCCGGGTCGAGCGCGCTCGTCGGCTCGTCGAACAGGATGACCTTGGGCTTCAGCGCCAGTGCGCGGGCAATGGCGACGCGCTGCTGCTGGCCACCCGACAGCTGCCGGGGATAGTGCCCGCCCTTGTCGGCGAGGCCGACGCGCTCGAGGAGGCCGAGACCGAGCTCCCGCGCATCGTCCTTCGGGAGCCGGCCCAGCGCGACCGGAGCCTCCACCACGTTCTCCAGCGCCGTGAGGTGCGGGAAGAGGTTGAAGTTCTGGAAGACGATGCCGATCTGCGTGCGCCGCCGGAGGATCTCCCTCTCGCGCAGCTCGTGGAGCCTGTCGCCCCGCAGCTCGTAGCCGATGAGCTGACCGTCGACGGTCACCGAACCCGAGTCGACCGACTCGAGGTGGTTGATGGTGCGCAGCAGGGTGGACTTCCCCGATCCGCTCGGCCCGAGGATGGCGACGACCTCGCCGGGTGCCACCGTGAGGCTGATGCCCCGCAGCACGTCGATGCCGCCGTAGCTCTTGTGGACGTTGTGGATCTCGACGAGCCCGGTGGTGCCGGTCGGGATGGGGGTCGTGATGGTCATGACGCGGCCTCGGTTCGCTGCAGGGCGGCAGGATGCGGGGGCTCGTCGCCCAAGCGCGCCCACTGCAGGGCGATCCAGCGCCGGGCCTGCTGGAGGGGCGTCGGCGGCAGCACGCGGACCGTGCCGCGGGCGTAGTGCCGCTCGATGTAGAACTGGGCGATGCTGAGGATCGTGGTGACGATCGTGTACCAGACGACCGCGACCAGCAGCAGCGGAATGACGCGGCTGTTGCGGTTGTAGATCACCTGCACCGCGTAGAAGAGCTCCGGGATCGCGATGACGAACAGCACCGACGTGCCCTTGACGAGTCCGATGACCTCGTTGGAGGCGTTGGGGATGATCGAGCGGGCCGCCTGCGGCAGGATGATCCGCCGTAGCCGGCGCGCCGGCGGCAGGCCGAGAGCGGCGGCAGCTTCGAGCTGCCCCTGATCGACGGAGAGGAGGCCGCCGCGGATGATTTCGGCCGAGTACGCCGCCTGGTGCAGGCTGAGCCCCAGCACCCCCGCCGCGAACGCGGAGATGAGCTGGACGGTCGGGAACTCGACGATCCAGAAGTCGGTCGTGAACGGCGTGCCGAGCCCGAGCGTGGGATAGAGGTACCCGAGGTTGTACCAGACCACCAACTGCACCACGAGGGGCACGGAACGGAAGAACCAGATGTAGAGCCACGCCGCTCCGCTCAGCAGTGGCGACTTCGCGAGCCGCGCAAGCGCGAGCAGCGTTCCCACGGCGAAGCCGATGACGGTGGAGATGACCGTGTAGAGGAGCGTCAGGCCGAGGCCCTGCAGCACCGGCTCGGAGAAGAAGTAGTGGGCGAAGACATCCCACTCGTAGCGCCCGTTGGTGACGAGGCTCCACGCGAACTGGGCGACGACGAAGGCGACGACGGCCGCGAGGCTCCACCGCCACCAGTGCCGCGTGTGGACGACTTCGGCCCGACCGAGGTCGACGCGCGAGATGAGCGGGACCACCGCATCCTTCTGTTCGACCGGTCCCGGCAGGGTGTGGGTCATGACTGCTCCTCGTGATGGGCTGCGACACGGGAAGTGCGCAGTGCCGTCACGTTATGGCGCCCCCGCGCCGTCCCGTCGTGCCCTCGTTCACAGGGCGCAACCCGGTGACGCACGCCGACACGAGCCGACACGCGGCGTAACGCGCGGGGGGCGGAGGAGTCAGTACACGAATTCCATGAGGTCGAGCCCCAGCGTGTGGAACGCCTCGTTCGCCCGCAGGCGGTGCGCGATCGACAGGTCGTCGAAGCAGACGATCAGCGCGTAGGAGAGTCCGCCGCGCGGGCCCGCGATGACGCCGGCCTCCGCGCGGATGCCGTCGCCGCGCCCCGTCTTGTTCACGAACAGCAGCCCGTGCGTGTCGTCTTCGTGCGCGAACGGGTCGAGCGCCGTCGCAGAGCCGACGAGTGCGA
>JACEFY010000357.1 GCA_016807485.1 Stenotrophomonas maltophilia
GATGCCGGGGCCGCCGAAGGTCTTGAACTGGTGGATGCGGCCCGGCTGGGGGAGGAAATTGCGGCCCGGGTCTTCACCGTTGATACGGAACTCGAACGAGTGGCCGACCGGCGCGGGGTCGTCGTAGTCGAGCGTCCCGCCCTCGGCGAGGCGGAACTGCTCGCGGACGAGATCGATGCCGGTGACCTCCTCCGAGACGGGATGCTCGACCTGCAGGCGGGTGTTGACCTCGAGGAAGGAGATCGTCCCATCGGCGCCGATGAGGAACTCGCACGTCCCCGCGCCGACGTAGCCGACTTCCTTGAGGATCGCCTTCGACGACTCGTACAGCGTGCGGTTCTGCTCGTCCGTCAGGAACGGCGCCGGCGCCTCCTCGACGAGCTTCTGGTGGCGACGCTGCAGCGAGCAGTCGCGGGTGGAGACCACGACCACGTTGCCGGCGGCATCCGCCAGGCACTGCGTCTCGACGTGCCGCGGCTTGTCGAGGTACTTCTCGACGAAGCACTCGCCGCGACCGAACGCCGCGATGGCCTCACGCGTGGCCGACTCGAACTGCTCGGCGACTTCGCCGAGCTCCCGTGCGACCTTGAGCCCGCGCCCGCCGCCGCCGTAGGCGGCCTTGATCGCGATGGGCAGGCCGTGCTCTTCGGCGAAGGCGATGACCTCGTCGGCGCCGGAGACCGGGCCCGGGGTGCCGGGGGCGAGCGGTGCGCCCACCTTCTCGGCGACATGGCGCGCGGTCACCTTGTCGCCCAACGCGTCGATCGCTTCCGGCGACGGGCCGATCCAGACGAGTCCGGCGCCGATCACGGCCCGGGCGAAGTCGGCGTTCTCGGCGAGGAAGCCGTAGCCGGGGTGGACGGCGTCGGCGCCCGAGCGGCGGGCGACGGAGAGGATCTTCTCGATCGACAGGTAGGTGTCGGCGCTCGTCGCGCCCTCGAGCGCGTATGCCTCGTCGGCCAGCCGCGCGTGCATCGCGTCGCGGTCCTGATCGGCGTAGACGGCGACCGATGCCCGGCCGGAGTCGCGTGCGGCGCGGATCACCCGGACGGCGATCTCACCCCGGTTCGCGATGAGCACTTTGGTGATCGGTGTGCGCACACCGGACGCATCGGAGGGGAGAGGCATGGGTGCCAGCCTACCGAGGGAGGAGGACTCCTCTTTGGATCACTCGCACAAGATCGTCGCGAAATCGTGTGCGACAGTCTCCTAGCCTGCGGTGCGGGTCCACAGCGCCGTCCACGAGACCCCGAGTTCGCCGGCAAGGTGCCGGACCGTCGAGAGCGACATCCCGACGACCGTCGACGGGTCGCCCTCGACGCGCTCGATGAACGCGCCGCCGAGGCTGTCGACCGTGAAGGCGCCCGCGACCTGCAGCGGCTCGCCGGAGGCGACGTAGTCGTCGATCTCGGCGTCGGTGATGTCGGCGACGAAGCTGACGGATGCGGCGGCCACCGCGTGCGCCTCCCGCGCCTCGACGCCGGGGCGCACGCGGAAGACGCTGTGACCGGAGTGGAGCACGCCCGTGCGCCCGCGCATCGCCCGCCAACGCGTGGTGGCGACCTCGGGGACGTGCGGCTTCCCGAGGATCTCGCCGTCGAGCTCGAACATCGAGTCGCCGCCGATGACGATCCCGTCGAAGCCCGGGTCGTCGATGACGAGGCTCGCCGCGACGTCGGCCGCCTTCCGCCGCGCCAGCAGGAGCACGTGCTCGTCGGGCGCGAGGGTGCGCCCCTCGTGCGCCTCGACCGCGGCGATGACGGCCTCCTCATCGACCTGCGGCGCGCGCGTGAGCGGCTCGATCCCGGCGGCGCGCAGCAGCATCAGGCGGGCGGGGGAGGTGGAGGCCAGGCACACGCGCATGCGCTCCAGCGTAGGCGCCGGTCGCACTAGCGTGGAGGGATGCAGCCCGACGACCTCCTCGACCTCGACGTCACCGACGTCGCCCACGGCGGCGTCTTCGTCGCCCGACACGAGAACCGCGTCGTCTTCGTGCCCGACGCCATCCCCGGCGAACGCGTCCGGGTGCGACTCACCGACATCGGGAAGTCGTCGTTCTGGCGCGCCGAGACCGTCGAGGTGCTGGATGCCTCCCCGCACCGCCGCCCCCACGTCTGGGCGGCCGCCGACATCGACGTCGCACCGGAGCACCGGCCCGGCGGCGCCGACTTCGGCCACATCGCGCTCGATCACCAGCGCGCGCTCAAGCGCCAGGTGCTCGAAGACGCCCTGCGCCGGTTCGGCGGCATCGCCGACCCCGTCGTGACCATGCGGGGCCTTCCCGGCGAATCGCCGGACGGCACGGGGTGGCGCACGCGGGTCAGCCTGCACGTCGACGAGGCCGGACGCATCGGACCCTTCGCCGCACGCAGCCACCGGGTCATCACGGTCGACGATCTGCCGCTGGCGACCC
>JACEFY010000358.1 GCA_016807485.1 Stenotrophomonas maltophilia
GCGGCGTCGGGCGCGGCTACCCGGCGCTCGTCGACGAGAAGACGAGCGTCACCTACCGCATCGAAGCGACGCCCGAGCGCGCCGCCCGCCTCACACGCGCGGGCGTGCGCCGCCTGCTGCTGCTGGCGGTGCCCTCGCCGAGCGCGTACGTGCTCGAGCACCTCACGGCTGCCGAGAAGCTCGTGCTCGCGACCTCCCCATACGCCTCGGCGAAGGCTCTCATCGAGGATGCGCGCGTCGCCGTGGCCGACGCCGTCCTCGATCGCACGAACCCCGGGCCCCGCACACCCGAGCAGTTCGCCGCGGTGCGCGACGCGTTCTCCGCCGCCGTCGTCGACGAGCTGTTCCAGGCGGTGTCGCTCGCCGCCCGCATCCTCACCCTGCAGCGCGACGTCGACCGGGCGGTCCGCGCGCAGAACTCGATGACCCTCCTCACGCCGCTCGGCGACGTGAAAGCGCAGGTCGCGGGGCTCGTCTTCCCGGGGTTCCTCGCGCAGATCGGGCTCGCCCGCCTCGCCCACCTCCCGCGCTACCTGCAGGGTGCGCTCGTGCGCCTCCAGGGGCTGGCCGACAACCCCGGCCGTGACCGGCAGCGGATGACCGAGTTCGAGCGCGCGGGCGCAGCCTATGCCGATGCCGGCGGCACGATCCCGCTTCCCGGCGACGCTCCCGCAGTGCTCGTGCGCGCCCGGTGGATGCTGGAGGAGCTCCGGGTGAGCATCTTCGCCCAGCAGCTGGGCACCGCCGAGCCCGTATCGTTGCAACGCATCACCAAAGCCCTCGCCGGAGGGTGATGGCCCGGACGGAATAGTCGTGTCGACGAGGAAGTTGGCCCCCACATGAGCACTGCGATCACCTACACCGCGTTCGGCGGACCCGAAGTCCTCACCCTCAGCGAGATCAGCGTCCCCGCGCCGGCATCGGGCGAGCTGGCAGTGCGCGTCGAAGCCGCCGGGGTCAATCCCCTCGACCTGAAGCTGCGCTCGGGGGCCCGCCCGTCGGGCGAGATCACCGATCCGCGTCGCGTGGGCGGCGACGGCGCGGGCATCGTGACCGCGGTGGGTGCCGATGTCGAGGGCTTCCGCGCGGGCGATGCCGTCGTGCTGGCCGGAGCGGCAGGGCTCTACGCGACCGACGTCGTCGTGCCCGCCGCCCAGGCCACCATCCGCCCGCCGCAGGTGACCGCGGCGGAAGGCGCGGCGCTCGGCATCCCCGCCGGCACCGCCTACCAGACGCTCCGGTCGCTCGCCGTCGGCCCCGGCGACACGCTCCTCGTGCACGGCGGTTCCGGCGCCGTCGGCCAGGCCGTCATCCAGTTCGCGACACTCTGGGGCGCGACGGTCATCGCCACGACGAGCGACCGACGCGCCGACCAGGTGCGCGCCCTCGGCGCCACGCCCCTCTCGTACGCGCCGGGGCTCGAAGACCGTGTACGCGCCGCCGCGCCGCAGGGTGTGACGGCGGCGATCGACATCGCCGGCACCGACGAGGCGCTCGCGGCGTCGCTCGCCCTGGTCGCCGACCACGACCGCATCGCGACCCTCGTGCGCGGGAAGGATGCCGCAGGCCTCGGCATCCGCGCCTTCATGGGCGGAAGTCCCGTGCCCCTCAGCGCGCAGCAGAAGGCCTGGCGCGCCGAAGCGATGCCCGTGACCCTCGCCCTCCTCGCGGCGGGACGCTTCACCGTCGAGATCGGCGCGCAGCTGCCGCTCGCCGACGCGGCCGAGGCCCACCGCCTGGTAGCGGAGGGCCTCGACGGCAAGGTGGTCTTGGTTCCCTGACCCGGCAGCGTGCCCGCGGCGGTCAGGCCGCGAGCGGCACGGCGCCGACCAGCACCCCGACGGCCAGCATGACGAGTGAGACGATCGTCGCGCGCCACAGCACCTTCTTGTGGTGATCGCCGAGGTTGACGTTCGCGAGAGAGACGAGCAACAGGATCGCCGGCACCAGCGGGCTCTGCAGGTGCACCGGCTGACCCGTGATCGACGCGCGGGCCATCTCGACCGGCTCGATGCCGAAGTTCGCCGCGCTCTCGGCGAGCACGGGGAGGATGCCGTAGTAGAACGCGTCGTTCGACATGAAGAACGTGAACGGGATCGACAGGACCCCTGTGATCACCGCGAGGAACGGTCCGAGCGCCGGCGGGATGACCGTCGTGATCCACGACGCCATCGCCGTCACCATGCCGGTGCCGTTGAGAACGCCCACCAGGACCCCGGCGGCGAGCACCATCGAGACGACCCCGACGATCGACGGGGCGTGGGCGACGATCTCGTCGGCCTGGCTCTTGAGCTTGGGGAAGTTGACGACCAGCGCGATGGCGGCTCCCACCATGAAGACGTACGCCAGCGGGAAGAGGTCCATCACCAGCAGCGTCATGAGGGCGAGCGTCAGCGCGAGGTTCACC
>JACEFY010000036.1 GCA_016807485.1 Stenotrophomonas maltophilia
CGTCGCCGGGCGCCTGCGCGCGGCATCCAAGGCGTCTCCGGCCGAGGCGGCCGCGATCTTCAACGCCAATCAGTCCGAACTCATCGAGGCGGCGCGCGCACACGCCGAGCTGCTGCAGTGGGAGGCGTTCACCGACGGGCTGGCGAAGATCGAGCACGAGGGCACCCTCCAGGTGCTCACCTGGCTCCGCGACCTCTTCGGTCTGTCGCTCATCGAGAAGCACCTCGCCTGGCACCTCATCAACGGACGCCTGTCGACGCAGCGCGCCGCCTCGGTGACGCGCTACATCGACCGGCTCTGCCTGCGGCTCCGCCCGCACGCGCAGGATCTCGTCGACGGCTACGGATTCGCCCCCGAGCACGTGCGGGCGCCCATCGCCTCGGGCGCCGAGCAGGCTCGCCAGGACGAGGCCCGCGCCTACTTCGCCGCCCTGGCCGAGTCGGGCGAGGCACCGGTGTCGGAGAAGTCGCTGAAGAAGAAGTGATCGGCGTGCGGGTTGCAGGCTGAAGTGGCGCCGATCCGCCCGCCGGCGGCTCCGCGCGACGGTTCAGCCTGCAACTGCCACGCGGATCGGCCGCTAGCGTGGCGGGATGAGTGATCTGCTGATCGGACCGGACGGTCTCGCCCGCTGCGCGTGGGTCGGGGACGACGCCGAATACCGCCGCTATCACGACGAGGAGTGGGGCCGGCCGCTCCACGGCGACCGTGCGCTGTTCGAGAAGACGGCGTTCGAGGGGTTCCAGGCGGGGCTGTCGTGGATCACCATCCTGCGCAAGCGTCCGCGCTTCCGCGAGGTGTTCGCGGGGTTCGAGCCCGACGTGGTCGCCGCGTTCGGCGAAGACGACGTCGAGCGCCTCATGCAGGATGCCGGCATCATCCGCAACCGCGCGAAGATCCTCGCGACGATCTCCAACGCGGAGCTCGTGCGGCAGATGGCCCCCGGCGGGTTCGACGCGCTGATGTGGTCGTTCGCCCCGGCGTCGCATCGTCGCCCGACGACGTTCGCCGAAGAGCCCGCCACCACGGCGGCGTCCGACGCCCTGAGCAAGACGCTCCGGAAGGCGGGGTTCCGCTTCGTCGGACCGACGACGATGTACGCGCTCATGCAGTCGGCCGGCATGGTCGACGACCACGTCGTCGGGTGCCATCGGGCGGACGCCTGATCGCACGGTGCGGATGTCGCCGGCGTTGGGCAGACTGTGCGCATGGCCGCTGAGCACATCGCCGACTCCCACGACATGATCCGCGTGATCGGCGCACGCGAGAACAACCTCACGGGTGTCGACGTCGACATCCCCAAACGCCGCCTGACGGTGTTCACGGGGGTGAGCGGCTCGGGCAAGTCCTCGCTCGTGTTCGGCACCATCGCCAACGAATCGCAGCGCCTCATCAACGAGACCTACCCGACCTTCGTGCAGCAGTTCATGGGCCAGCTGAGCCGGCCCGACGTCGACGCTCTCGAGAACATCAGCCCCGCGATCATCGTCGACCAGGAGCGGATGGGCGCGAACGCCCGGTCGACCGTCGGCACAGCGACCGACGTGCACGCCATGCTCCGCGTGCTCTTCAGCCGCATCGGGCAGCCGCACGTCGGGTCGCCCCAGGCCTTCTCGTTCAACGTGCCGTCGGTCTCGGGTGCGGGCGCCGTGACCATCGCCGTCGGCAAAGACAAGGGCAAGAAGGAGCGTCGGTCGTTCGAGGTCACGGGTGGCATGTGCCCGCACTGCGAGGGACTCGGGCAGGTGAGTGACGTCGACGTCGACGAAGTGCTCGACCGGTCGCTGTCGCTCAACGCCGGAGCGATCCGGGTGCCCGGGTACACCGCCGACGGCTGGATGGTGCGTGGCTATGCGGAGGCGGGGTTCTTCGACGGCGACACCCCGATCGCCGACTTCACCGAGACCGAGTTGGCCGACCTCCTCTACAAGGAACCCACGAAGGTCAAGATCCAGAACATCAACATGAGCTACGAGGGGCTCATCCCGAAGATCACGAAGTCGATGTTCCAGAAAGACCGGGAGAGCCTCCAGCCGCACGTCCGCGCGTTCGTCGACCGTGCGGTGAAGTTCATGCCTTGCCCGGAATGCGACGGCACCCGGCTGAACCCGGGCGCCCGCTCGTCGAAGATCGGCGGCGTGAGCATCGCCGATGCCGCCGCGATGCAGATCACCGATCTGGCCGCGTGGGTCGCTGCGATCGACGACCCGTCGGTGGCGCCCCTCCTCCGCGGCCTGCGCCAAACGCTCGACTCGTTCGTCGCCATCGGGCTCGGGTACCTCTCGCTCGACCGCTCCAGCGGCACGCTCTCGGGCGGGGAGGCCCAGCGGACGAAGATGATCCGCCATCTCGGGTCGAGCCTCACCGACGTCACCTACGTCTTCGACGAGCCCACGGCGGGGCTCCATCCGCACGACATCCAGCGCATGAACGACTTGCTGCAGGGCCTGCGCGACAAGGGCAACACGGTGCTCGTCGTCGAGCACAAGCCCGAGGTGATCGCGATCGCCGACCATGTCGTCGATCTCGGCCCCGGCGCCGGCCGGCACGGTGGCCGCATCATGTTCGAGGGCGACGTCGCGGGGCTCCGGGCATCCGACACCGTGACGGGCCGGCACTTCGACCACCGCGCCGCGCTCAAGCCGCAGACCCGCACCGCGACGGGTCACCTCCAGATCCGCGGCGCGCGGCAGCACAACCTGCAGGGCGTCGACGTCGACATCCCCCTCGGGATCCTCGTGGTCGTCACAGGCGTCGCCGGGTCGGGCAAGTCCTCGCTCATCCACGGCAACGTCCCCGCCTTCGGCGACGTCGTCGTCGTCGACCAGACTCCGATCCGCGGCTCACGGCGCAGCAGCCCGGCCACCTACACCGGCATCCTCGATGAGATCCGAAAGGCGTTCGCGAAGGCGAACGGCGTCAAGCCCGCGCTGTTCAGCGCGAACTCGGAGGGCGCCTGCCCCGCCTGCCGGGGCCTCGGCGTCATCATCACCAATCTCGGGTTCACCCAGAGCGTCGAGACGCGCTGCGAACTGTGCGAGGGGAGCGGGTTCAGCGACGACGTGCTGGAGTACACCCTCGACGGCAGGAACATCGCCGAGGTGCTCGCCATGTCGGCGGCGGAGGCGGCGGAGTTCTTCCCGAAGGGCCCCGCGCACACGACGCTCGCCCGGATGGTCGATGTCGGCCTGGGCTACCTGACGCTCGGCCAATCGCTGGGCACCCTCTCCGGCGGAGAGCGCCAGCGGCTGAAGCTCGCGATCTCCATGGCCAAGAAGGGCGCGGTCTACGTGCTCGACGAGCCGACGACGGGGCTTCATCTCGCCGACGTCGACAATCTCCTGGCCCTGCTCGACCGCTTGGTGGATGCCGGCAACTCCGTCATCGTCATCGAGCACCACCAGGCGGTCATGGCGCACGCGGACTGGATCATCGATCTCGGTCCGGGCGCCGGGCGCGACGGCGGACGCGTCGTCTTCGAAGGCACCCCGGAAGCGCTCGTCGCCGCGCGCGACACCGTGACCGCCCAGCACCTCGCGACGTACGTCGGGAGCGGCTTCTGAGCCGTGTGCGAGGGGATGGGCAGTTCTGCCCATCGAGATGGTTGGGAGCACGCCTCCGCCTGACGTATTCTGTGTGAGTCATCCACACACCGTGTGCGACCTGATTCAGCACCAGGTCCCGACGCCCACGCAACGACCGCCCGGGGGGAGCGAGCCCAAGTGAAGGCCTTTGCGTGGCTTCGCGCGCGTCCGCGCGCCGTGGTCTCCACATCCATCGTCACCGTCGCCGCACTGGCGGTGGGGTTCTTCGCCGTCACCTACGACGGCAAGCCGACCACCGAAGTCGACCTCAACGACGGCGGCGTCTGGCTCACGAAGCAGACGAGCCTGCTGGTCGGTCACTTCAACAACGAGTCGCGCCTTCTCGACGGCGGCCTGCGCACGGCGTCGTCGAGCTACGACATCCAGCAGGCGGCATCCGATGTGCTCGTCGTCGACACGGCCGACGCGACGATGACCGCCGTCGACCCGGTGCGGGTCGCGCTGAGCGACAACGCCGACCTGCCCGCCGGCTCGACGGTCGCCATGAACGGCGGCGTCGTCGCGGTGATGGATGCTGCCGGCGCCCTCTGGGCGATGCCCTTCTCGGCGGTCTCGGGCTTCCAGCCGGCATCGACCGACCCCCTCGCCGAGCTCGGCAAGGGCGCCCAGGTCGCCGTCGGCCTCGACGGGGTCGTCCACGCGGCGTCGCCCGACAAGGCGACCGTCACGACTTACGGCCAAACCGGCGACGGGACGATCGGACAGACCTCCGAGCGCGGTCTCGACGGCGTGGAGAAGAGCCACGTTCTGAGCGTCACCGCCCTTGGATCGGTCGGCTACGTGCTCGACGCCGACACCGCGACGCTCTATGGGGAAGACGGCTCGCGCGTCGAGGTTCCGCGCGACGCGACCCTGCAGCAGCCCTCGGAGACGACGGACACCGTCACCCTCGCCACCCCGACCGCGCTCGTGCGCGTGCCGACCGACGGCGGCGAGCCCGCCACGGTCGACGCGGGCGGAGCCGAGGGCACCGCGGCGACGCCGGTGTACGTCGCCGGCTGCGCGTACGGCGCCTGGTCGGGCTCGGGTCGCTACGTCCGCGACTGCGCGGGCGAGGCCGACGACCGCGCCGACGAGGTGCCCGGCATCGAGTCGACGAGCATCCTCCGCTACCGCGTGAACCGCGACGTCGTCGTGCTCAACGACATGTTCGGCGGCGCCGCCTGGATGGCGAGCGACAGCATGCAGCGCGTCGACAACTGGCAGGACATCACCCCGCCCGAAGGTGACGGTGAGGAAGAGGAGGAGACGACCGAGGAGACGGTCCAGACCACCCTTCCCGAGCGCACCGAGCAGAACACCCCGCCCATCGCGGTCGACGACGACTTCGGCATCCGCCCGGGCTCGACGACCGTCCTCACCGTCCTCGACAACGACACCGACGCCGACGGCGACGTCCTGGTCGCCGCGGTCGAGAAGGTCCCCGGCTTCGGCCGCATCGAGCAGATCAACAACGGCGCCGCCCTGCAGATCACCGTCGACGACGACGCGACCGGCTCGACGAGCTTCACCTACACCGCCGACGACGGGCGCGGCGGCACGGCCACGGCGAGCGTCACCGTCACCGTGCACCCGTGGGATCAGAACTCTCCGCCCGTGCAGAAGCGAACGACCCCCATCACCGTCGAGACCGGCGGCACCGCGTCGTACAACGTGCTCCCCGACTGGATCGACCCGGACGGCGACGACATCTTCCTGCTCGATGTCGTGCCCGACGGCGGCGACGAAGCCGACTTCACGTCGGACGGTCAGATCACCTACCGCGCGATCGGAGGCCTGCAGGGTCGGAAGGACGTGCCGGTCCTCGTCTCCGACGGATCGACGGAGGGCAACGGCACCGGTACCGGGATCGCGCGCTACGACATCCGTCCGCTCGGCACCACCCTCCCCGTCACGAACGCCGACCACGTGGTCACCCGCGTCGGACGCTCGGCGACGGTCACGCCCCTCGTCAACGACACGAGCTCGGGCAGTGAACCGCTGCGTCTCACGCGCGTCGACGAGATCGAGGGCGCGACGATCGTGCCCGACTTCGCCGACAAGACCTTCACGTTCGTCAGCGACATCCCGAAGACCTTCTACGTTCCCTACCTCGTCTCCGCAGGCCCCAACTCCGTGCCGGGGCTCGTCCGTGTCGACGTGCTGCCCGAATCGACCGAGGAACTCCCGCCGATCGCCGTGCGCGACATCGCCCTCCTCCCGGCCGGCGGCGAGGTGCTCGTCAACGTGCTCGCGAACGACACCGATCCGTCGGGCGGCATCCTCGTGGTCCAGTCGGTGGCGGTGGATGCCGGCTCCGGCGTGGCCGCTGCCGTGCTCGGGCACGAGACGGTGCGCATCAGCGACCTCGCATCGATCGATGCGCAGGTGCGGGTCACGTACACGATCTCCAACGGTGCGCAGTCGACATCGGGCGAGATCGTCGTCATCCCGATCCCCGCACCCTCCCGGCTGCGGCCACCCGTCGCCAACGACGACGAGGTGATCGTTCGCGTCGGCGACACCGTCACGATCCCGGTGCTCGACAACGACTACCACCCCAACGGCGACACCATCCACGTCGATCCCGACCTCGTCGAGCCCTTCATCGACCCCGCCGACGGCGAGGCGTTCGTGTCGGAGGATGCCGTCCGCTTCCGCGCCGGACCCGAACCGAAGACGGTGTACCTGACCTACCAGGCCGTCGACTCGACCGGCCAGCGCGACGCCGGCTACGTGACGATCCAGATCCTCCCGCGCAACGATGAGGCCAACGCCGCGCCCCGCCCGCGAGACCTCACGGCGCGCACGCTCAGCGGGTCGCGCGTGCAGATCCCGGTCGCGCTCGACGGCATCGACGAAGACGGCGACTCGGTCGAGCTCGTCGGCCTCGACCAGGCGCCGTCGAAGGGCCGGATCTCCGAGACCGGACCGAACTTCTTCGTCTACGAGGCGTTCGACGAGGCGTCCGGCGTGGATGCGTTCAGCTACCGCGTGCGCGATGCGCTCGGCAAGGAGGGCACCGCCTCCATCCAGGTCGGCATCGCTCCGGCCTCCACCGCCAACCAGGCGCCCTACGCCGTGCGCGACTCCGTGGTCATGCGCCCCGGACGCCAGGTCGCCCTGCCGGTGATGGCGAACGACTCCGACCCCGACGGCGACGAGTTCGGCTTCGCACCCGACGACGCCGTCGAGGTGCCCGACGTGCCCGGGCTCGACGCGTCGGTGAGCGGCAAGTACCTGCTCATCACCGCGCCGACCGAGGAGATGAACACCTCGGTGCAGTACTCGATCACCGACGCGCGGGGGCTGCGCGCCACGACGAGCGTCCAGATCACCGTCGACGCAGACGTGCCGCTGCTGCGGCCCATCGCGCGCGACGATCGCGTGCGCGCGGAGGACGTGCAGGAAGACGGCACCGCCGAAGTCGCGGTGCTCGAGAACGACGACGACCCCGACGGCACCAAGAGCGCTCTCGCGGTGACCCTCGGCACCGGCGCGGGAACGGCGACCGTCGGGCGCGACGGCACCGTCGACGTCACGGTGGCCGACGAGGCCCAGCTCATCACCTACACCGTCACCGACGAAGACGGCCAGACCGCGTCTGCGTTCGTCCGGGTGCCGGCGCTGCGCGAACTGCCGCCGTCGCTCACGACGACGGCGCCCGTCGAGGTGAAGAGCGGGGAGACCATCGAGCTGCCGCTCGCCGACTACGTCCGCGCCGCCGGCGGCAAGAGCGTCGTCATCACGGAGGCGGCGAAGGTCTCGGCCGTGCACGCGAACGGCGCGAGCCTCATCAAGGACCAGTCGACGCTCGTGTACACCTCGGCCGACCGTTACTTCGGCTCGGACGCCCTGACCTTCGAGGTCACCGACGGCACCGGGCCCGACGACCCCGAGGGTCGCAAGGCCACGCTCACCATCCCGATCACGGTGCTGCCGCCCGACAACCAGCCGCCGACGATGGTCGGCGCGTCGATGAGCGTCGCACCGGGGGAGGATGCCGCCTCCCTCGACCTCGCGTCGCTCGCGACCGACCCCGATCCCGAAGACCAGGGCAACCTGCGGTTCACCCTCGTCGGCGGGGCCCCTGCCGGGCTCACCGCATCGGTCGACGGCACCACCCTCAAGGTCTCGGCGACGGCGGAGACGAAGAAGGGCACCCGGGCGCAGCTCACGGTCACGGCGGACGACGGCGAGACCGAGCCGGCGCGGGCGACCATCGCGGTCGAGGTCACGGCTTCGACCCGCGAGCTGGCGAGCGCGAACGACGACGTCATCGCCGAATCCGCGCAGGGCTCGACCGAATCCGTGCCGGTGCTCGCCAACGATGTAAACCCCTTCCCGGACAAGCCGCTCAAGCTCGACAGCGCGATCCTCGAAAGCGGCCGGGCCAAGGTGTCGGTCAACGGCGACCGCGTCGACGTCACAAGCGACGGGGCCTTCGTGGGCACGGTCGTCGCGCGCTACCGCGTGCTGGATGCCACCGGCGACATCGACCGCGCCGTCGAGGGACGCGTCCGGATCACGGTCCAGGGCCGTCCGGATGCTCCCGGCAAGCCGGTCGTCACGACGGTGCAGAGCCGCACGGTGATCCTCGCGTGGACGCCGCCGATCGACAACGGCACGCCGATCACCGGCTACACCGTGAAATCCGTTGTCGGCGGCTACAGCAAGCAGTGCGCGTCGACGACGTGCACGCTCGACGGGCTCACCAACAACGTCGAGTACAACTTCGTCGTCACCGCCACCAACAAGGGCGGCGCGTCGGTCCCGTCGGTGCCGTCCGAGACCGCGCGTCCGGATGTCCGCCCCGACCCCCCCGCCCCGCCGACGCTCACCTTCGGCGACCGCAGCCTCACCGTGTCGTGGACGGTCCCGCGCACCGAGGGTTCACCCGTGGAGACGTACACGCTCGAGATCTCGCCGGCGCCGCCGTCGGGTGTCGTGCAGAAGACCGGCGTCGTCGGCACGAGCACCGTGTGGGACGGCCTCGAGAACGGCGTTCCGTACCAGGTGCGCGTCCGCGCCCACAACCGCGCGCCCGAGCCGAGCGAGTTCAGCGCGTGGTCGGCGTCGATGGTTCCCGCCGCGCCGCCGTCGGCTCCGGCCGCGCCGACGTCGACGCTCATCGAACCGGTCGGCTCGCAGGCGCAGATCCAGGTCAACTGGAACCAGCCGGCGGCCAACGGCGACCCGATCTCCGGCTACGAGCTGCGCGTCCTGCAGGGTCCGACGATCGTCAAGACGATCTCGGTCGCCGCGGGACAGACGAGCCAGGCCGTCGTGGTCGACACCTCGACGACGAACTACACGTTCGACGTGCGCGCCCACAACAAGGCGGGGTGGGGCTCGTACAGCCCCGCGTCGGCGCCGCGCCGCGGCGTGACCGCACCCTCGGCCCCCACCGGGGTCTCCGCGAGCGAGGGCAACAACCAGGTGGGCGTCACCTGGACGGCGGGCGCGAACAACGGCGCCGCCGCCGGTGAAGTCCGCTACGAGTACTCGGTGAACGGTGCGGCGTGGTCGTCGAGCTGGGTCAACGGCGGCAACGGCGGAGCGGGCACGATCGGCAACGGTCAGGTGAACAACAACGGCACCTACACGATCCGCGTGCGCGCCGTCTCGACGGTGGACGGGTCGACCTTCGCCAGCGGCGCATCCAACACCTCCAACTCCGTCGCTCCCTACGGACCGATCGGAAACCCCAAAGCGACCGCGTCGGCGAGCGGCACCAGCGTGACTCTGGGATGGAGCTCGCCCGGGCGCAACGGCCGCGACATCACGACGCAGATCCGCATCAACGGAGGCGGCTGGGAGACGGTGGGCGCGAGCGGCAGTCGCAACTACAACCCGGGCTACAGCCAGACCTACTCGATCGATGTCCGCACGTCCGCGGCCGGGCAGACGACGAACGACAGTGCATCCGCGCGGACGGCGGATCCGCCGCCGCCGCGCATCTGGGTCACCCGCGGCAACTTCAATCCGGTCGGTTGCAACAACGGTTGCTACTTCTTCACGGTCAATTGGCGCAACGCCAACCTGGGCAACGTCGGCGTCGACTGCTGGCACGGCAACCTCGGCGGAGGCGGTTCTGGATACCGGTTCAACGACTATCGGGGAACCGTGAACATGACCGGCGACGGTTCGGCACAACTGCAGTGCTATCTCGGCGCGGACGGCTACGACGTCTGGGTCGACATCGCCGGGTGGGGTGGGAACGTCGACACCGAGAAGAGTTGGTGGCCGCGCGGGTAGCGCGGCCGGCCGACAACATCCACGAGAGCAAGGAACATCCCGATGAGCATGACCCCCGACCAGGCGGCCTGGTTCCGCGACACGTTCACGCGTCTCGTCGACAACGTCGACATCGCCGTGATGGGCAAGCGCGAGGTCGTCGGCCTCGTGCTCTCGGCGATGCTCGCCGAGGGCCACGTGCTGCTGGAAGATGCGCCGGGAACGGGTAAGACGAGCCTCGCGAAGGCGCTCGCTGCGAGCGTGCAGGGCACGAGCAACCGCATCCAGTTCACGCCCGACCTGCTGCCCTCCGACGTCACCGGCGTGACGATCTACGACCAGCAGAACCACACGTTCGAGTTCCACCGCGGCCCCGTGTTCGCCTCGATCGTTCTGGCCGATGAGATCAACCGCGCGTCGCCGAAGACCCAGTCGGCGCTCCTGGAGGTCATGGAGGAGTCGCGGATCACGGTCGACGGCGTCGCGCACGAGGTCGGCCGCCCGTTCCTCGTGATCGCCACCCAGAACCCGATCGAGCAGGCGGGCACCTACAAGCTGCCCGAGGCGCAGCTCGACCGCTTCATGATCAAGACGTCGATCGGCTACCCGTCGCTCGCCGTGGCCGAGCGCATCCTCGCCGGCGCCGTCGACCGCAACCCGTCGGCGCAGCTCACCCCCGTCATCACGACGGGCGCGGTCGCCGACATGGCCGATCTCGCATCGACCGTGCACGTCGACTCGGCCGTCGCGCGCTACGCGGCGCAGCTCGTCGAGGCCACCCGTGCCTCCGACGCCACGCGCCTCGGCGTCTCGGTGCGCGGCGCCATCTCGATGATCCGCATCGCGAAGGTCTACGCGGCGTCGCAGGGGCGCCACTTCGTCGTTCCCGACGACATCAAGACCCTGGCCCTCCCGGTGTGGACGCACCGTCTCGTGCTCGACCCCGAGGCGGAGTTCTCCGGCATCAGCGCAGAGACCGTCGTCGAACGCGCGCTCGCCTCCGTCGACGCACCCCTGGCGCGGGCTTCGGCCTGATGACGGCCGCACCGCAGACCGAGAACCCGACGCGCCGCGCGCGCCGGGCCTCTGTTGCGCCCGCGGTGCCCGCCCCGGCCGATCCCGGCACGGAGTCCGCGCCCGAAGAGGAGC
>JACEFY010000359.1 GCA_016807485.1 Stenotrophomonas maltophilia
GTCGCGGGGGTCAGTGCCACGAGGCGCGCCTTGGCGTCGGCGCCGATGTCGAGGCCCTCCACGAACGCGACGAGCTCGGGCCCGCCGACGCGGCGGCCACGCGTGAGCTCCTTCAGCAGCGCATACGGGTCGGTGATCTCCGAGCGCCCCGCGACGATCTCGGCGCGCACCACGGTCTGGATGGCTTCGGCGAGCACCTCCCAGTTCGCGTCGAGGTCGGCCAGCAGCACATCGCGCGAGAGCGAGATCTCCTTCAGTCCGCGCTGCAGGTTGTCGAGCGCGAGCAGCGAATGCCCGAACGCGACGCCGATGTTGCGCTGCGTCGTCGAGTCGGTGAGGTCTCGCTGCATCCGCGACGTCACGAGCGTCTGCGACAGGGTCTGGAAGAGCCCGCCGGCGATCTCGAAGTTCGCCTCGGCGTTCTCGAACCGGATGGGGTTGATCTTGTGCGGCATGGTCGACGATCCCGTCGCACCGGCGACGGGGATCTGCGCGAAGAAGCCGACCGAGATGTACGTCCAGATGTCGGTGGCGAGGTTGTGGAGGATGCCGCCGGCATGCCGCACCCGGTCGTAGAGCTCGACCTGCCAGTCGTGCGATTCGATCTGGGTGGTCAGCACGTTGAAGTCGATGCCGAGGCCCTCGATGAAGGTGCGCGACAGCTCGGGCCAGTCGACCTCGGGAGCCGCGGACAGGTGGGCCGACCAGGTGCCGGTGGCGCCGGAGAACTTCGCCAGGTACTCGCCGCCCGCGATCTGCGCGGCGACCCGCTCGAGCCGCCACGCGAACACCGCGAGTTCTTTGCCCATCGTCGACGGTGTCGCCGGCTGGCCGTGCGTGCGGGAGAGCATCGCGGCGTCGCGGTGCTGCTCGGCGAGCTCACCGAGGGCGGCGATGACCGCGCGGAGCTTGGGCAGCCACACGCTCTCGACGGCGCGGCGGACCGTCAGGGCGTAGGAGGCGGAGTTGATGTCTTCGCTCGTGCAGGCGAAGTGGGTGAGCTCGGCGATGCGGTCGAGCCCGAGCGACGCGAGCCGGTCGCGCACGAGGTACTCGACCGCCTTGACGTCGTGCCGCGTCACCGCCTCGGTCGAGGCGAGCCAGTCGATCTCCGTCTGACCGAAGTCGCGGTAGAGCGCGCGCAGCGCCCCCTTGTCCGACTCGCTCAGAGGGCTCGAGCCGAAGAGCGACCGGTCGGTGAGGACGATGATCCACTCCACCTCCACCTCGACACGGGCGCGGTTGAGACCCGCCTCGGACAGGTAGTCGGCAAGACCCGATACGGCGGCGCGGTAGCGGCCGTCGAGCGGGCTGAGGGGCTGGGGCGGCAGAGAGGTCACGAAGCTCCGATCGGGATGGCGGCCGCGCCGATTCCGGAGAGGGACTCAGGAGGATGCCGGCCGGAGGGCCGGTTCGAGCTGCCGGAAGAGCGCTCGGCTCGCGCTCTCGATCATACCGAGCACCTTGTCGAACATCGGCGGGTCGGCGTAGTAGGGGTCGGGCACATCGAGATTGCCCCCCGCGGCGGCGTCGAACGACAGCAGCAGCGCCAGCTTGTCGGTGTCGGCCGGCGTGCGCGCCCAGCTCGCGAGAATGCGCTCGTGCGAGCGGTCGAGGGCGACGACGAGGTCGTGCCGGTCGAAGTCGTCGAGCGTGAACTGGCGCGCACGGTGGCGCGCCCCGTCGTATCCGAGGCGGGCGAGGGCGTCGAGGGTGCGTCCGTCGGCACGCTCGCCGACGTGCCAGTCGCCGGTGCCCGCGCTCGTCGAGACGACGAGATCACCCATGCCGGCACGGTCGGCGAAGCCACGGAAGACGACTTCGGCCATCGGGGATCGACAGATGTTGCCCGTGCAGACGAAGACCACGCGGAAGGGGGAGGCGGTGCGGCGCACGATCCCTATTGTGGTCCGCGGCGCGTGCGTCCGCGAGGCCGGATCTTCCTCCCCAACCACGAAGACGGGGAAACTGTCCACCGAACGGCGCCGCGCTGCTCCGCTGAGCGGCGGCCGCGGGCACGCTGGGGCGATGGATCCGGATGTCTGCGCGCCCTCGACGTCGGCTCTCGCCCGCGCACGCCACCTCTTGGCGCTGTCCGGCGCCGACGCGGCCGACCTCCTGCGTCGGGTACGGGCGCTTGCCACCGACACCGACTGGCAGGCGCGCGCGGCCGACGACTACCGCGCGGCACTCGCCGAGCTCGCGGGCGCATACGACCGCGCCGCCCTGCTGATCGCCCTCGCCGACGACGACGTCAGCGCCGTGCAGCGCGTCGCGCTCGCGGGAGGCTCGTGTCGGTGAGCGACGACCTCGACATCCGCAGCGGAGGCGTCATCGCCGTCGACACCGAGACCCTGCGGGCGGCTTCGGCGCGGCTCACTCTCCTGGCCGCCGAC
>JACEFY010000360.1 GCA_016807485.1 Stenotrophomonas maltophilia
TACGGCATCGCCGCGCCGACGACCGACGGTCCGCTCATCGACCTCGATCGCGAACAGGCCCGCGTGTCGCCGTCGAAGCTCGAGGCGATCGACGTGTGCCAGCTCGACTGGGTC
Source organism: Stenotrophomonas maltophilia (assembly GCA_016807485.1). GTDB lineage: Bacteria > Actinomycetota > Actinomycetes > Actinomycetales > Microbacteriaceae > Microbacterium. The sequence continues at coordinate 115 of JACEFY010000360.1, forward strand.
ATCGGCGACCTCGGGGGCGACGCCGGGAGCGTCGGCGCCGGCCTCGGCACGCTCATCCATGCCGCGCTCGAGCACGCCGACGGCGCCGACGAGGAGAGTCTCTGGCGGACGGTCGAGAGCCGGTGGTCGGAGCTCGAATTCGACGCCGTGTGGATCGAGCGGGCCGAACGCACCCGCGCGCGCGATCTGGTCGCGCGGCTCGGTCGGTACCTGCGCGACGCCGAAGCCGCCGGGACGACGCTCCTCGGCGCCGAGCCCCGGTTCGAGCTCGAAGTGGCGGTCACGGGAGTGGGCTTTCCCGCGGTGATCAGCGGGACGATCGACCGCGTCGAGCTGACAGCCGACGGCACCGTCGTGATCGTCGACCTCAAGACCGGTCGGACGCAGTCGACGAGCGCGTCGTCGGCGACGGAGAATCCGCAGCTCAGCGCCTACCAGCTTGCGTTCGAGAAGGGCGCCATACCCGCCGCCGCCGGCCATACCTCCGGCGGCGCGAAGCTCCTCGTCCTCCGCCAGAACCGCGCGGGGGCCTACGCGACCCCCGCGCAGGAGCCGTTCGACGACGATCGGCGCGCCGCGTTCGTCGAGCGGATCGGCGGGGCGGTGCGGGTCATGGGTGGTCGGGAGTTCCTGGCGCCGTACGAAGCCCACTGCCGTGACGACCACACGCACGGGCTCTGCCGCATCCACACGATCGGGCCGGTGAGCAGCTCGTGATCTCGCCGGAGGCGATCGCCGCCGCGCTCGGGCAGTTCCCCCCGACCCCCGAGCAGTCCGCCGTCATCGCCGCGCCGCTCGCGCCGGCCCTCGTGGTCGCCGGCGCCGGCAGCGGCAAGACCGAGACGATGTCGGGGCGCGTGGTCTGGCTCGTCGCCAACGGGCTCGTCCGCCGCGACGAGGTGCTCGGCCTCACGTTCACCCGCAAGGCCGCCGGTGAGCTCGCCGAACGCATCCAACGCCGACTCACCCGGCTCGCCGAGTTCGAACAGCGCGGGCTGCTGCCGTTCCTCGAGGAGCGCCACCGCGCCGGGCGCCTCGAGGTCTTCGGCCGGATCGAGCGTTCGACCCCGGGGGCGGCCGGCGTCGCCGCACGTCGCGCCGCACTCGACGCCCTCGCCGACGGGGCCGTGCCGCAGCCGCCCGACGCCGACGCCCTCCTGCACCGACCCACCGTCGCCACCTACAACAGCTTCGCCGATCAGCTGGTGCGCGAGAACGCCGTGCGCATCGGCCGGGACGCCGAGTCGGTCATCCTCAGCGAGTCCGCCGCCTGGCTGCTCATGCGCAGCGTCGTGCACTCCTCCGACGACCCGCGCCTGGAGACGGTCGCCTACCGGCCGTCGACGATCATCGACGCCGCCCTGCGCATCGCCCGCGACAGCGTCGACAACCTCGCCGACCTCGACGAGGTCGCGGCGTTGCCCGCGCGGCTCGCCGAGGTGCGTGAGCGACCGTCGACGCGGAAGGGCACCACCGTCTACGCCGACGTCGACAAGGCGCTCGTCGCCGTCGGCGGCCTCGAGGTGCTCACCGCGCTGGCCCGCGAGTACGACGCGCAGAAGCGTCGGCGCGGGCTCATCGACTTCTCCGATCAGGTCGCCGGAGCACTGCAGGTCGTGCGCGGGCACCCCGCGGTCGCGGACGAGATGCGGGAGCGGTTCCGGGTGGTGCTGCTCGACGAGTATCAGGACACCTCGGTCGTGCAGAGCGATCTGCTGGCGGCGCTGTTCGCCGATTCGGCGGTCATGGCCGTCGGCGACCCCCACCAGTCCATCTACGGCTGGCGAGGTGCGAGCGCCGGAAACCTCGGCGGGTTCGCCGGCGCGTTCGGCGCCGACGATGGCGCGGCGACGTATTCACTCCTCACGAGCTGGCGCAACAGTGAGCGCGTGCTGGATGCCGCCAATGCGGTGCTGGCCCCGCTCGCCCCGCGCGCCGCCGTGCGGGTCGACGCGCTGCGCCCCCGGCCGGACGCCCCCGACGGCGTCGTGACGGCGGCATTCGACCTCGACGTCGACGCCGAAGCCGATCGGGTGGCCGCCTGGTTCGAGCAGGTGCGCTCCGGGCGGGCGGCAGCCGGCGCGGCGACGACGGGGGCGATCCTCTTCCGCGCCAAGAAGCACATGGTCCGTTTCGCCGACGCGTTGGGGCGCCGCGGCATCCCGCACCGCATCCTCGGCCTCGGTGGACTGCTGTCGACACCGGAGGTCGTCGATGTCGTCGCGGCCCTGCGGGTCGTGAGCGATCCGCGGGCCGGCTC
>JACEFY010000361.1 GCA_016807485.1 Stenotrophomonas maltophilia
GACCGCGAGCAGCAGAAGCTGCGTGACGACGCCGCCCGAGCGCCCCCACGACTGTCCGCGCGCGATCCCGACCGCGAAGGCGATCACCGACACCGCGCCGACCAGGGTGAGCACGAGGAGCGCCACGGCGCTCGTCGTCGACTCGGTGTCGCCGGCGGCGAGCGCGACGATCTCCCATCCGCCGAGGGCCACGAGCGCCACACCCTCCAGGCCGACAAGGAGGGCCGCAGCTCGTTCGGAGGTCGATGTCGACACGCTCATATCCTCAGGTTCTCAGCGGGATTCCGGGGGTGTTCGCGCTGCGCCGCACCACTGCATCCGGGCGAATACACAGCAAACCCGGCGGCAACTGCCGTGTTCACCCTTGATTCATCTGGGTCTGCATGGGACGATTGTCGGAGCAGTGTGCTCCCACAGCGAAGTGGGGCGAGCAATCCCGGCTCGCACACCCACCAGGGTAATCGACTCATCGCGTCGTTACCCTCTCTGACTTCGAATCCCCGCATCAAGGAGCACCCATGGATTGGCGCGACAAATCCGCCTGCCTGACCGTCGACCCCGAGCTGTTCTTCCCGGTGGGGAACACGGGTCCCGCTGTCGACCAGATCGAGAAGGCCAAGTCCGTGTGCGCACGGTGCACGGTCACGGAGATCTGTCTGCAGTACGCCCTGGAGACCGGTCAGGACTCGGGCGTCTGGGGCGGCCTGTCGGAAGACGAGCGCCGCGCCCTCAAGCGTCGCGCCGCGCGCGCACGCCGCGCATCCTGACGCGACGGGGCGCCTAACGCCGCCCGCCACCGTCAGCTCGCCGTACGGTCGATGTACCGCAGCGGGATGTCGATGGTCACCTCGGTTCCGCTTCCGGTGATCGTGTGCCAGTCGATGGTGCCGCTCAGTTCGCCCTGGATGAGGGTGCGCACGATCTGCGTGCCCAGGCCACGGCCGACCTGACCTTCCGGCAGCCCCACTCCGTTGTCGCGCACACGCACCGCCAGACGCTCGTCGGTGCGCTCGGCGATGATCTCGACCTCGCCCTCCTTGTCGGCCAGGCCGTGCTCGACGGCGTTGGTGACGAGTTCGGTGAGCGCCAGAGCCAAGGGCGTCGCGTACTCGCTCGGCAGCGTCCCGAAGGTGCCCGTCTTGAGGGTGCGTGCCCGGGTGTTGGGCGATGCCGCCACCTCCGCGACGAGCTTCATCACCTGGTTGAAGACCTCGTCGAAATCGACGTCCTGCGCGAGGCCGGCCGAGAGCGTGTCGTGCACGACGGCGATCGCCGACACGCGGCGCATGGCCTGCGTGAGCGCATCGCGGGCGTCGTCGGAGTGCGTGCGGCGGGACTGGATGCGCAGCAGCGAGGCGACCGTCTGCAGGTTGTTCTTCACCCGGTGGTGGATCTCACGGATCGTGGCATCCTTCGTGATGAGCTCCTGCTCCTGGTGGCGGATCTCGGTCACGTCGCGGCAGAGGACGATGGCCCCGATGCGCGCACCCTGGTCGCGGAGCGGGATGGTGCGCAGCGACACGGTCACGCCGCGGGCCTCGAGATCGGCGCGCCACGGCGCCCGTCCGGCCATGACGATCGGCAGCGACTCGTCGTACTCGCGCTTGGCGGGGAGGATGGCGGAAGCCATCTCCAGGAGCGACTCGCCCTCGAGCTCATCCTCGAATCCGAGCCGGTTGAAGGCCGACAGAGCGTTGGGGCTCGCGAACGTGGTGATCCCGTCGACGTCCAGGCGGATCAGCCCGTCGGACGCGCGGGGTGCACCGCGTCGGGGCGAGGTCGGCGCGGCGAGATCCGGGAAGTCGGCCGAGGCGACCATGCCGAACAGGTCGTCGGCGCAGTCGTTGAAGGTGATCTGCTGCCGCGAGGGCGTGCGCGCCTCGCCCAGGTTGGTGTGGCGGGTGAGCACCCCGACCACGGTCGGAGGGTGGTCGCCCGTCGCGCGCTCCCGCACGATGGGGACGGCCCGCACCCGTGTCGGCGTCTCCTCGAACCAGTCGGGCGACGCCGAGTCGACGATGCGCGCCTGCGTGAAGGCATCCCGCACCTGAGTCCGCCACTGCGGCCGCACGAGATCGCCGACGATGTCGCGGTAGAAGAGGGTGGCCGCTCCCCCCGGGCGGGTGTGCGCGACCGCGACGAAGGAGTCGTCACTCGTGGGCACCCACACGACGATGTCGGCGAAGGCGAGGTCGGCGAGCAGCTGGCCGTCGCCGGCGAGGCGGTGCAGCCACTCGATGTCGGCCTCGCTGGAGCGGCCCTGGGCGTAGACGAGATCGCTGAGTGTCGACACTCCCCCAGCCTAGGGCGCCGCCGCTCAGGCCGCGCGACGGGAGAGCCGCCCGCGCGCCGACGCGCGACCG
>JACEFY010000362.1 GCA_016807485.1 Stenotrophomonas maltophilia
GATCTCGTCGATGAAGACGATGATGTCGCCGCGCGTGCGGATCTCCTTCGTCACCTTCTTGAGGCGCTCTTCGAAGTCGCCGCGGTAGCGCGAGCCGGCGATGAGCGAGCCGAGGTCGAGCGAGTAGACCTGCTTGTCCTTCAGCGTCTCGGGGACGTCGTTCTTCACGATCGCCTGGGCGAGGCCCTCGACGACGGCGGTCTTTCCGACGCCGGGCTCGCCGATGAGGACGGGGTTGTTCTTCGAGCGACGCGAGAGGATCTGCATGACCCGCTCGATCTCCTTCTCGCGCCCGATCACCGGGTCGAGCTTGTTGTCGCGCGCGGCCTGCGTGAGGTTGCGACCGAACTGGTCGAGCACCGCCGAGCCGCCCTGCGCGGACTGCTGGCTCTGCTCGCCGGCGCCGGTGGCGACGCCCGCGGGCTCCTTGCCCTGGTAGCCGCTCAGGAGCTGGATGACCTGCTGGCGCACCTTGTTGAGGTCGGCGCCGAGCTTCACCAGCACCTGTGCGGCCACGCCCTCGCCCTCGCGGATGAGGCCGAGCAGGATGTGCTCGGTGCCGATGTAGTTGTGGCCCAGCTGCAGCGCTTCGCGCAGCGACAGCTCGAGCACCTTCTTCGCGCGCGGCGTGAAGGGGATGTGGCCGGTCGGCTGCTGCTGACCCTGGCCGATGATGTCCTGGACCTGCTCGCGGACGGCGTCCAGCGAGATCCCCAGGCTCTCGAGCGCCTTGGCGGCGACGCCCTCGCCCTCGTGGATGAGACCGAGCAAGATGTGCTCGGTGCCGATGTAGTTGTGGTTGAGCATCTTCGCCTCTTCTTGGGCGAGCACAACCACGCGACGGGCGCGATCGGTGAATCTCTCGAACATCTCAGGCTCCTCCAGCGCACGGTCGTGGCGGTGCGCTTACGAATGACGATAACCACGGATGGATGCCGGTATGCCCGTGTTCGCCGTCGGCATACCCGTTCCCCTCCCCTCCCCTGGCTCGAGTAGCCGGCGCCCCGCGCCTCCCTTATCGGTGATCGAGTAGCCGGCGCCCCGCGCCGGCGTACCGAGATCCCTTGACACACCCTTCACCAGACCCATATCGTTTTTCGATAACAACGACATTCGATATGGAGCCCGTCATGTTCTCATCCCCGGAACGCCGCGTCTGATGGACATCCTCATCCTGGCGATGACGATGCTCGCCGTCGCCGCACTCCTCGTCCTCGTCGCCGTGCTCGCACGTGGGAGTCGACGCAAGGATGCCGGCGCCATCGGCGCCGCGCCGGATGATCGGGGCGGGACGACCGTGCGGGTCGCGGGGTGGATCGCCGCCGTCTGGGCGATCGCGTCCGCCGTCGCCGCGCTCTACGTGGTGCTCACGACGCTCCTCTCGCCCGCCGTCACGATGACGATCCCGGTGCAGACGTTCTGGCCGCAACTGCCGGCAGGCACCGTCCTCGAGGGGACCACCGCAACGCGCGAACAGGGCGGATTCGTCAGCGCCGACGTGACCCTGCTGAATCTGTCGACGGGAGCACGGGTGCTGTGGGCGACGAGCCAGGCCCTCTGGTGCGTCGTCCCGGGGACCATCGCGTGGATCGTGGCGGTCGCGGCGTTCCGGTTACGCGCCGGGCATCCGTTCACGCCGCTGCTGGCGCACGGCGCCGCCATCACGGCAGCCGTCGTGACGCTGGGAGGCGTGGCGGCTCAGGTCCTCGGCGACCTCGCCGGCACAATCGCGGCGGGCGAGCTGCTGCGCTGGGAGAGCGCGCAGTACCCCGACGTCTCCGGCGTCGAAGACGTGCTGCAGGCCTGGTGGCCGCAAGCGGGATTCGGTGTCACGCTGCCGTTCTGGCCGATCGCCGCCGGCTTCGCCTTCGCGGCGCTGGCCGCCCTCGTCCGCCACGGGTCACGTTTGCAACGTGACACCGAGGGGCGCGTATGAGTCCCGCCGACGACGACGAGATCACCGGCATCCACTGCCGCCTCGACGAACTGCTCGCCGCGCGGGGCATGACGCTCGCGCGGCTGTCCGAGCTCGTCGGGGTCTCGGTCGTGAACCTCTCGGTGCTCAAGAACGATCGGGCGCGGGCGATCCGCTATTCCACGCTGTCGGCGATCTGCCGGGCGCTGGACTGCGAGGTCGGGGATCTGCTCATCCGCGTCGAGTGACGGCGCCCGCGAGGAATGGGCGGCGCTCTGGGGATGGAGGGCGCTCCAGCACCCCTCGCTGGGCACCAGTCAGCCACACGCGCCATCCCTTTCCGCGCGCGCCCGAAGAGGTGGCGCGTCGGCACCCCTGAAAGCACCGGAACCACCCACAAGCGCCACGTTCTCTGCGCGGGCAGAGAGGTGGCGCTCGGGCTGGGCC
>JACEFY010000363.1 GCA_016807485.1 Stenotrophomonas maltophilia
CGTGCACATGGTGACCCATGCCGCCGCGGCGGGCACACGCATCCTCCCCCGCCTCTCGCTCGGGGCGCTCAGCTGGCAGCGCCGCATCCTCGGGTTCGCGGTCGCCCTCATCGGCGGGCCCCTGCTCTCGTGGGTGCTCGTCACGTTCTCGAGCGACGAGACCCTCACCTCCGACGTGCTGGCCTATCAGCTGCTCGTCGTCATCGTCGCGCTCGTCGGGGGCATCTGGCCGGCGCTGTTCGCGGCCGTGCTCTCGGCGCTCACCCTCGACTTCCTCTTCATCGCTCCCGAGCACACGATCACCATCGCCGACCCGCGCCACGTGCTCTCGCTCGTGCTGTACGTCGTCATCGCGATCCTCGTGAGCTGGATCGTCGACCAGGCCGCGCGTCGCACCCGCGTCGCGCAGCGGGCGGCCGCCGAGTCCGACCTCCTCGCCACCGTCGCCGGCAACGTGCTGCGGGGCGATTCGGCGGTCGCCGCGCTCGTCAGCAGGCTGCGCGAAGCTTTCGCGCTCGCGGGCGTGCGCGTCGCGGGAGCCGACGGCGAGACGATCGCCTCGGACGGCGAGCCGGTGCGCGACGGCGGTCGCGTCGTGCGGATGCCGGTGGGCGCCGCCGGGTCGGTGCTCGAACTGCACGGCGGCGACCTCGACAGCGCCGAGCGACGCCTGCTCGACGTGATGATCGCGCAGCTCGCCGCCGCGCTCGAGCACGCCGACCTCGCCGAGACCGCCCGAGCGGCCGATGCCCTCGCCGCGACCGACCACGTGCGCACCGCCCTGCTCTCGGCGGTGAGCCACGACATCCGCCGTCCCCTCGCGGCCGCGGTCACCGCCGTCGGCGGGTTGCGCGCGGCGGGCGACGCGCTGACGGCCGCCGACCGCAGCGAGCTGCTCGCCACGGCCGACGAGAGCCTCGAGTCGCTGTCGCGGCTCGTCACCGACCTCCTCGACGTCAGCCGCGTGCAGGCGGGGGTGCTGGCGGTCTCGCTCGCGCCGGTAGACCCGGCGGCGGTCATCCTCGCGGCCATCGACGACATCGGGCTCGGCCCCGACGACGTCGAACTCGCCCTCGACGCCGATGTCACCGCCGTCGTCGCCGATGCGGTGCTGCTGGAGCGGGTCGTCGTCAATGTGCTCGCCAATGCGCACCGTCATGCGCCGGCGGGCACGCGGGTGCGGCTGTCGACGAGCACGTTCGGCGGCACGGCGGAGCTGCGGATCGTCGATCACGGGCCGGGGGTGGCCCCCGAGCGGCAGGACGAGATCTTCGCGCCGTTCCAGCGGCTCGGCGACACCGACAACACGACGGGGCTCGGGCTGGGGCTCGCCCTCTCCAAGGGATTCATCGAGGGCATGGGCGGTACGCTCACCCCGGAAGACACCCCCGGCGGGGGCCTCACCATGGTCATCTCCCTGCCGATCAGCACCGAAGGGCGCGCGGCATGAAGGTCCTCATCGCCGACGACGATCCGCAGCTCATCCGCGCCCTGCGCATCACCCTCGCCGCCCACGGCTACGACGTGGTCACCGCCTCCGACGGCGCTGCGGCGGTCGCGGCGGCGGCCCAGACGCATCCCGACATCGTCATGCTCGACCTCGGCATGCCGCACCTCGACGGCATCGGGGTCATCCATGCGCTCCGCGGGTGGACTGCGGCGCCGATCCTCGTGGTGTCGGGGCGCACGGGCTCGGCCGACAAGGTCGACGCGCTCGACGCGGGCGCCGACGACTACGTCACCAAGCCGTTCCAGGTCGACGAGCTCCTGGCCCGGCTGCGCGCGCTCGTGCGCCGGGCGGCGCCGGCATCCGCTGCGTCACCGACGGTCCGCTTCGGCGACGTCGAGGTCGACCTCGCCGCCACCCAGGTGCTCCGCAGCGGGGAGCCGGTGCACCTCACCCCGACCGAATGGCGGATGCTGGAGTTCCTCGCGCGCAATCCGGGTGCCCTCGTGACGCGGCAGACCCTGCTGAAGGAGATCTGGGGCAGCGAGCAGGTCGCCGACACCGGATACCTGCGGCTCTACATGTCGCAGCTGCGGAAGAAGCTCGAAGCCGACCCGGGCGAGCCGCGGCACATGCTGACCGAATCGGGCATGGGCTACCGCCTCGTGCTGGACTGACCGCCGCTCGCTCCGGCCCTCCTCCGGCCCGCCCGGCTCATCCGACGCGAACGGCGCCTATTCCGCCCGGAGCGCACACTTTGCGCCGGATGAACCGTGGCCGCGCTGGTTCATCCGGCGCAAAGCACCCCCATCCCGCGCGGAAGGCATCATGTGCGCCGGATGAAGGATGCGGGATGCCGGGGACGCGGGGAGCCGGGGACGCGGGATGCCGGCGCGCGCCGGGCG
>JACEFY010000364.1 GCA_016807485.1 Stenotrophomonas maltophilia
GACCACGGCGCGGAGCGCGGGGTCACGGCGTCGGCCCGGAATGCGAAATCGCCGCCCGGAGCCGGGCGGCGATCTCATCCGATGCGGTGTTCTTCGTGGTGCCCCCGACAGGAATCGAACCTGCGACCTTTGGTACCGGAAACCAACGCTCTATCCCCTGAGCTACGGAGGCGTACCGATCGAGACTATCACCGCGAGATCGCGGCGACCGCCGCCGCGAGCCGCTCGGCGAGGTAGCGGTGACCGGCGGTGGAGGGGTGCTCGCGGCCGATTCCCGTGTCGATCACGCCGGCGTAGTTGTCGGGCGTGATCCATCCGTCCCGTATAGGGGAGATGTACCACCAGCCGCGCGCCGCCGCGAGTCCGGCGAGATCCCGATCGATCCCGGCGGTGGCGGCCTGCACCGGCAGCACCTGCGGCGCGGGCCCCAGGATGACGATGCGCGCCGACGGATAGGTGGCGGCCAGAGTGTCCCACGCGGCGTTCACGGCATCCGCGTAGCCGCCGGGATACAGCAGACGATCGTTGATCGAGCCCTGCACGATGACGAGGTCGGGGGAGAGCGCCGGATCGAGCGCGGCGATCCGGGTGCCGAAGTCGGGCCCGTCGATGCCGGCGCGGAGGTAGCCGCTCCCGCGCACACCGTCGACGACCGTCGTCCAGCCCGCGAGCCCGCCGACGACGTAGGCGTAGCCGAGCTCAGGGAGCGACGCGGCCGAGCCGTATGTCCACGAGTCGCCGAAGATCAGCACGGTGGGGTCGTCCGGCAGGGCGAGCGGCTCGGGCGCAACCTGCACGGCCGCGCCTCCCGGGCCTGCCGCGACGGTCGCCTCGGGAGTCGCCCACGGCCGCCAGAACGCCATCACCGCGGCCACCGCCAGCAGTGCCGCGAGACCGACGAGAACCCACGCCGGCACCCGTCGCAGGGGGACGCCGGGCGCGGTCATGGCTTGAGGGTATGTCAGCACGATCGCGCGCTCCAAACGGCGGCGTCACGCGCCGGTCAGGAGGGTGGCGACAGCCCGTGCGGGAGCACCCCTTCCGGCATGCGAGGATACTTCGGTGCAACGCATCCTCACCGCTGAACTCGACCTGGAACTGGGTTCGTCCGTCGACCTCATCTTCCAGATCTCGGCGGCCCAGCCCGCACCCGTCGTGCGGGAGGAATTGACGTTCACCCAGGGCGATCGCGTGTACACGCCGACCGAGATCGTCGACCAGTCCGGAAGCCGGCTGCACCGCGTGCTCGGCGAGGCGGGACCCCTCGCCGTGCGGTACGAGGCGGTCATCGACGGACAGGTGGCGCAGCGCTCGACGAGCGACCTCGAGGCCATCAGCTACCTCCGGCCGAGCCGGTACTGCCAATCGGACGAGGTCTTCTCGCAGGCGCGGCGCCAGTTCCGAGGTCTCCAGGGGGTCGAACTCATCACGGCGGTGAGCGAGTTCGTCGCCTCGAGCACGACCTACACGCCCGGGCTCAGCCAGGGAACCGACTCGGCGGTGACCACCCTCATGACCGGTCAGGGCGTCTGCCGTGACTACGCCCACGTGGTCATCGCGCTCCTGCGGGCGATGGACATGCCGGCGCGCTACGCGGCCTGCTTCGCGCCCGGGCTGCGCCCGATGGACTTCCACGCGGTCGCCGAGGCGTACCTCGACGGCAGCTGGTACGTCATCGACGCGACGCGGCTCGCCAATCGGCGGTCGCTCGTGCGCATCGCGACCGGCCGCGACGCCGCCGACTGCGCCTTCCTCAGCTACCACGGCGGGCACGTCGGACTTCAGCGCATGGTGGTCGACGCCTGCATCCTCGCGGACGACGCCGCCGACGTGGACGGGCTCGACGCTGCCACCACGGCATCCGATCCCGCCGCCGACGACATCGCCGAGCTGATCCAGCTCGCCTGAGCGGCTGATCTCGTCTCCGGAGCGCTCCAGCGCGCGCAGGCCGGGCCGGTCGTCGGAGCGGTGGGTCTGGAGTAGCCTCCGGGGCCACGGACGTTGTCACCAGCACCACGCGTCCGACGACCGGTACACCCGCACACGGGGCACAGAGGAGCGCGTCGGTAGAATCGACGGGTTATGAATCCTGAAGCCCTCTCCGCCGCCCTGCTCGCCGTCGTCAGCCCGCTCGCCGAGGCTCGACGTCCGGGTGCGAGCGATGGCTGGAGCACCGCCGACTTCCCGATCGAGCGTCCCAAGAACCGCGACCACGGCGACTGGGCCTCCAACGCCGCCATGAAGCTGGCGAAGGGCCTCGGCGCGAATCCGCGCGAATTCGCCGCCGACATCGCGGCCGCGCTCGGCGCCACCGACGGCGTCGCGAGCGTCGAGGTCGCCGGCCCC
>JACEFY010000365.1 GCA_016807485.1 Stenotrophomonas maltophilia
CCCGGACGGGACGATCCTCTGGACCCCGGGCGGCGGTCACTCGTTCGAGGTGAAGGGCGCCCGGCGCCCGCCCGAGCGGATCGCCGCCGATCTCGCGGCATCCGCCACGACGTGGCTTCGCGCCCGCCTCTGACCGCGAATCACCACCCCGCTCCCGAATCACCACCGCGTGCGCGGGCGCAACGTGGTGATTCGGGCGGGAGGTGGTGATTCGCGGGTCGGGTCAGCGTGCGAGGCGGGCGATCCAGGCCTCGACCTCGTCGGCGGTGCGGGGGATGCCGGCCGAGAGGTTCTCGGGGCCGTCCGCCGTCATGACGATGTCGTCCTCGATGCGCACGCCGATGCCGCGGTACTCCTCGGGCACCGTGAGGTCGTCGATCTGGAAGTACAGCCCGGGCTCGATCGTGAAGACCATGCCCTCTTCCAGGATGCCGTCGTAGTACATCTCGCGCCGCGCCTGCGCGCAGTCGTGCACGTCGATGCCGAGGTGGTGCGAGGTGCCGTGCACCATGTAGCGCCGGTGCTGGCCGCCCTGTTCGGCGTCGAGCGCCTCGTCGGCGGTGACGGGGAGGAGTCCCCATTCGGCGACGCGCTCGGCGATCACCCGCATCGCCGCTTCGTGGACCGAGCGGAACTTCACGCCCGGCACGGCGGCCGCGAACGCGGCGTCCGCCGCCTCACGCACGGTCTCGTAGATCTTCCGCTGGACGGGGGTGAAGGTTCCCGACACCGGCAGGGTGCGGGTGATGTCGGCGGTGTACAGGCTGTCGACCTCGGCCCCGGCGTCCACCAGGATGAGGTCGCCCGGCACGACCGCGCCGTCGTTGCGCGTCCAGTGCAGGTAGCACGCGTGCGGGCCGGAGGCGGCGATCGTGTCGTAACCCTCGCCGTTGCCGTCGATGCGCGCACGGTGGTGGAAGACGCCCTCGACGGCGCGCTCGCCGCGGGGCGTCGCGATGATGCGCGGGAGGTCGGCGACGATGTCGTCGAAGCCGCGTGCCGTCACCTCGGCGGCGAGGCGCATCTGCTCGATCTCGTAGGCATCCTTCACGAGCCGCAGCTCGGAGACGAAGCGCGCCAGGTCAGCGTCGGCGTCGGCGATGCGGTCGCCCTCCGCGGCGGCGAACTCGTCGAGGTGCGCCACCTCCAGCCCGAGGTCGCTCGCGACACCGGCGAGGGCAGGGCGCGGCCCGATCCAGAACTCGCCCACGGTCGCGTCGGCGTAGAACTCCGTCGTGGTGCGGTCGGCGCGATCGCGCAGGTAGAGGGTCACGTCATGACCGGATGCCGTGGGCTCGAAGACGAGCACAGAATCGGGCAGGCTGTCGCTCGCCCACCCCGTGAGGTGGGAGAACGCGGAGTGCGCACGGAACGGGTAGTCGGTGTCGTTGGAGCGCTGCTTGAGCGAACCGGCCGGGAACACCAGTCGGTCACCGGGGAACGCGGCCGACACGGCGGCGCGGCGCGCGGCGGTGTAGGCGGCCTGCTCGCGCTGCGGTGGGGCCTGGTCGGGACGCTCGGCCCACCCCGTCGAGATCGTGTCGAGGAAGCCCTGGGGGAACGGCTGCTTCCGGTTGGTGTTCTCCGCCGGCGGGGTGTCGGTGCTGGTGTCGGCGATCGTGTCGCTCTCGCTCGTGCTCATGGCATCCAGTCTCGCACCAGACCGGCTCTTGCGCGCCGTCTATCGCGCGGGCTCGAGCTGCACGACGAGGGGTCGGTGGTCGCTGCCGCTGTCGTCGAGCGAGGTCAGCACGACCGAGCCGGTCGCCCGCCACCCCGACGTCGAGAGGACGTGGTCGATCGGCGTGCCCAGCAGCGCCGGCACACGGGTGGACCAGGTGCCGATGCCCCCCGTGCCGGTCGCGGCGGCGGCATCGTGGCAGCGGCCGAGGTCGGCGCCGCCCTCGCCGAGTTGCGCCATGTTGTCGAGGGTCGCGTTGAAGTCGCCCGCCATGATGACGTCGTCGGTGGCGCACTGGTCGGCGAGCCACTGCAGATCGCTGCGCCAGTCGGCCATGTAGGCCTGTCTCGGTGCGACGGCATGGACGGCCACGACGATCGGCCCGTTGCCGTCGACGGGCATGGCGACCACGCTCGGCACCTCGGAGGTGTTCGTGGTGCCGTCCACCGTCGATTCGACGACCGCGTAGTCGCCGAGGTCGGGCGAGATCAGCAGGCTCGTCCAGTTCGCATCCCACCCGCCGAAGTTCTCGTTGTGCACCCACATCGGCGCCCCGAGGTCGCGCATCGCGACCGCGACGGCGACCCCGACCTCCTCGGTCGTCTCCGGCAGCGAGACGATGTCGGCCTGCATCGCGACGGCGGTGCGGGCGATGGTGTCTGC
>JACEFY010000037.1 GCA_016807485.1 Stenotrophomonas maltophilia
GCCGACGCCCGCGCTGATGGCCGCCTGGAAGATCGACGGGTTCGTCGTCACTCCGACCACATTGCGCGTGTCGATGAGCTCCTGCAGATTGCCGGTCGTGATGCGCTGACGGGAGAGATCGTCGAGCCAGATGCTGACTCCCGCAGCGGACAGGTCCTGGGTCGGGGTCGATGCGGGGGTGCTCATGCGTTCTCCTTGACAGTTGCGCGAGCCGCCTCGGCGACCGCGTCGGCGGTGACGCCGAACTTCTCGAACAGGGTCTTGTAGTCGGCCGATGCGCCGAAGTGGTCGATGCCGACCGAGCGTCCGGTGTCGCCGACGATCGTGCGCCACAGCGGCGTCGAGCCGGCCTCGACCGACACGCGGGCCCGGACGGCGGCGGGGAGCACCGACTCGCGGTAGGCGGCATCCTGCTCGTCGAACCACTCGAGCGACGGAGCGGAGACCACGCGAGCGCGGATGCCTTCGGCGGCGAGCGTCTCGCGCGCCGCGACGGCCAGCTGCACCTCGGAGCCCGTCGCGACGAGGATCACGTCGGGGGTGCCGCCCTCGGCATCCACCAGCACGTACGCCCCGCGGGCGACGCCCTCGGTCGTCGCGAAGCCGTCGGTGCCGCGCGGGAAGACGGGCACGTTCTGACGCGTCAGCGCGATGCCCGTGGGTCCGCCCTGGCGGCGGAGGATCTCCACCCACGCCGCGCTCGTCTCATTGGCGTCCGCGGGGCGGACGACGGTGAAGTTCGGGATGAGGCGGAGCGTCGACAGCTGCTCGATCGGCTGGTGGGTGGGGCCGTCCTCGCCGAGGGCGACCGAGTCGTGCGTCCACACGAAGACGGAGGGGATGTCCATGAGCGCCGCCAGACGGACGGCGGGCCGCATGTAGTCGGAGAAGATCAGGAACGTGCCGCCGAAGGGCCGGGTGGGGCCGTGGAGCTTGATCCCGTTGATGATCGCGCCCATGGCGTGCTCGCGGATGCCGAAGTGCAGCACGCGGCCGTAGGGGTCGCCGGACCACTCGTGCGTCGACCACTCCGCCGGGATGAAGCTCTTGGCATTCTTGATGGTCGTGAGGTTCGACTCCGCCAGGTCGGCCGACCCGCCCCACAGCTCCGGGAGCTGATCGGCGAGGGCATTGATGACGGTGCCGGAAGCCGCACGGGTCGAGACCTCTTTGCCGGCTTCGAACGTCGGCGCCTCGAGGTCCTCCGGCAGCGCACCGGCTTCCAGGCGGTCCAGGAGCTCCTTGCGCTTCGGGTTCGCCGCTGCCCACGCGTCGAAGTCCTGCTGCCACGCGGCTCGGGCCTCGGCGGCGCGGTCGGCGAGCGCGCGCGTGTGGGCGAGCACGTCGTCCGCGACGACGAACGACCGCTCGGGGTCGAAGCCGAGGACCTTCTTGGTGGCCGCGAGCTCGTCGGCGCCGAGGGCGGACCCGTGGATCTTGCCCGAGTTCTGCTTTCCGGGCGACGGCCAGCCGATGATCGTCTTGAGGATGATCAGCGACGGCTTGGAGGTCTCGCCCTTCGCCGCCTCGATCGCGGCGTAGAGGGCCGCGGCATCCTCGACGTACTCGCCGGTCTTCTTCCAGTCGACGGTCTGCACCTGCCAGCCGTAGGCCTCGTAGCGCTGGGCGACGTCTTCGGTGAAGGCGACGTTGGTGTCGTCCTCGATGGAGATCTGGTTGGAGTCGTAGATCGCGATCAGGTTGCCGAGCTCCTGGTGACCTGCGAGCGAGGATGCCTCGGAGGTGACGCCCTCCTGCAGATCGCCGTCACCGGCGATGACGTAGACGAAGTGGTCGAAGGGGCTCGTGCCCGCCGCCGCCTCCGGGTCGAACAGGCCGCGCTCGTAGCGGGCCGCGTAGGCGAATCCGACGGCCGAGGCGAGACCCTGGCCGAGCGGGCCGGTCGTGATCTCGACGCCCCTCGTGTGGCCGTACTCGGGGTGTCCGGGGGTCAGCGACCCCCACGTGCGGAGCGCCTCGAGGTCGCTGAGCTCGAGGCCGAAGCCGCCGAGGTACAGCTGCACGTACTGCGTGAGCGAGGAATGGCCCACCGAGAGGATGAAGCGGTCGCGGCCGAGCCAGTCGGTGTCGGTCGGGTCGTGGCGCAGCACGCGCTGGTACAGCAGGTACGCCGCCGGAGCCAGGCTCATCGCCGTGCCGGGGTGCCCGTTGCCCACCTTCTCCACGGCGTCGGCGGCCAGTACTCGGGCGGTGTCCACCGCACGTCGATCGATGTCATCCCAGCGCAGTTCCGACACGTGGTGCCCTTTCACAAGAGGGGGAGGGCGTCTGGAGAAGGGGCGCCGGACGGCCCGGATCGTCGCGATCCCACGCATCCGACGCTCGGTGACGCCTGTCTTGCCAGCTTAGCGAAGTGGCATGCGCCCGAGGCCATGTACGTCATCTGCCGACCCCGCGGCGGTGGCCTAGACTGGTCGGGTTGTCGAAAGGGGATCCGGGCATGGTGCAGGCGAGTGTGGCCGCGTCGACGGAACCCGTCGCCCGCCTGTCCGCCGGGCGGAAGATCCGGGCGTACGTCACCCTGACCAAGCCGCGGGTGCTCGAGCTGCTGCTCGTGACCACGGTTCCGGTGATGATCCTGGCGCAGGGCGGGATGCCGAGCATCTGGCTCGTGCTCGCGACCGTCGTCGGCGGGGCGATGAGCGCCGGATCCGCGGCGACCTTCAACATGTACCTCGATCGGGACATCGACGCGCAGATGCGCCGCACCGAGAACCGGCCGCTGGTCACCGGCGAGGTCTCACCGCGCGGCGCGCTCGTGTTCGCATGGACCTTGGCCGTGGCATCCACCGTCTGGCTGCTGGTGACGACCAACTGGCTCGCGGCGACCCTGAGCGTCGTGGCGATCTTCTTCTACGTCGTCATCTACACGATGATCCTCAAGCGCCGCACCGAGCAGAACATCGTGTGGGGCGGGATCGCGGGCTGCTTCCCCGTGCTCATCGGGTGGTCGGCCGTGACCGGCTCCATCACGTGGGCGCCGCTCATCCTTTTCGTCCTCGTCTTCCTGTGGACGCCGCCGCACTACTGGCCGCTGTCGATGAAGTACAAGGGCGACTATGCCGAGGCCGACGTGCCGATGCTCGGCGCGACGCGCGACGGCATCCAGGTGGGTCTGCAGGTCATCCTGTACGCGTGGGCGACGATCGCCTGCTCGCTGCTGCTCATCCCCGTCGCGGGCATGGGCGTCGTCTACACCGTCTCGGCGCTCGTCTTCGGCGGCTGGTTCCTGTACGAGTCGCACCTCCTCTACAACCGCGCGGTTCGCGGCGAGCAGGTGAAGCCGATGCGGGTCTTCCACGCATCCATCACCTACCTCACGCTACTTTTCGTGGCGATCGCGGTCGACCCGCTCCTCCCGTTCTGACCCGCGCGCGGGTGGGCGCCGAGTCCGCGCGCTGATGCCGCGCGGTGGGCGCAGGTAGGTGCCGCGCGCGGGCGCATTCGCGGAGATCTGCACAATTCCGGACATCTCCGCCGCCCCGCATCCGCGAGAGCGCAGATCTCCGCAGGAGTGCGCTCACGCCGACTCCTCCCCAGGCGCGGTGTCGAGGAACTTGTCCCCAGGGCGGGTCATCGGCGCGCCGGGTCACGGCTGGTCCTGAGACCGTGAGCTATGGACGCGGGTGCACGAAGTCGGATGCCGGCTCTCACGCGTGCCGTGGCCGACCACGACGGTGTCGCGCGCACGACCTCGCTGATCCGCGCGGGTCATTCGCGGGCCCGCATCGAGCAGGCTGTTCGCGGGGGTACCCTCGTGCGCGTGCGGCGCGGGCGGGTCGCTCTTCCCGGCGCGGATGCCGAACTCGTCGCCGCGGCCCGCACCGCCGTCGTGCTGACCTGCGTGACCGCGGCACGCCGTCGGGGTCTGTGGGTGCTCGCCGAGGATCGCTGTCACGTCGCGGCGGATCCCCACCGGGGTGGCCCTGCGCCCCGCGGGGTCACCGTCCACTGGGCCCGGCCGGTGGTGCCGCGCCCGGCGGATGCCCTCGTCGACCCCCTGGAGAACGCGCTGCTCGCGGTGGCGAGCTGCCAACCCCTCGAGTCCGCGGTGACCGTGTGGGACTCGGCGCTCCGTCAGGGCCTCACGACGAAGGCCGCGTTGGCGCGGCTGCCCCTCGGGCCCGCGGCACGCGCGGTATGGGAGGCGAGCGAGGAGTACGCGGACTCCGGGATCGAGACACTATTCCGCGTCCGATTGCGCTGGCTGCGCGTACGCATCCTCACCCAGATCTGGATCGGCGGACACCGCGTCGACTTCCTCGTCGGCGAGCGACTGGTCGTGCAGGCAGACGGCGGCCACCACGTGGGAGCACAGCGGGCATCCGATGTCGCCCACGATGCGGCCCTGATGTTGCAGGGCTACCACGTGCTGCGCTTCACCTACGCGCAGATCATCGGCGACTGGCCCACTGTCCAGGACGCGATCATGCGCGCGGTGGCCCAGCGCCTCCACCTCGCGTGAGGCGAAGGCGCGGGCGCGCCACGCACAACGGCGGAGATCTGCGTTCGAGCGGATCGATGCCGGTGAGGCATCCGCAGGTGCGCAGATCTCCGCCGTCGCGGAGGAGCGGGAGAGACTCAGCGAGTGAGCGCGGCCTCGTCCTCGACGCGGTCGGCGTCGGTGGCGGGGACCGTGGCGGTCTCGTCGATCTCGTCGGCCTCATTCCAGGCGGGGGCGTCGACGATCTCGGCGGTCGCGGCCGGCGCGAAGGAGCGGAGGACGGCCAGCGTGGCGATCAGCGCGAGACCGATGAGGCCCGCACCGATGAGGATCGCGCCGAGAACGGCCCAGATCTGGCCGGCGTAGACCTCGACGCCCGTGGCGGTGCCGTCGGCGAGGGTCGCGGCCATGATGCCGAGCTTGTCGACGAGCAGGTAGGCGCCGACACCGATCGCCACGACGGAGCCGCCCAGGAGGGTCCAGAAGGGAACGCTGCGCGTCAGGCGGGGACGGGTGATGGTCATGAAGGGAACTCCTCGGAGATGTGTTTCGTCGTGCAGGCGCGACGACGTGCTCCACCCTGAAGGACGGATCCGTGTAGGCGCCCAGCGGAGCCTATGAAACGGCTGTGGACGCCGGGGCGGCCGCCTCGTCGAAGACGACCACGGCGCGCGGTGCCGACAGG
Organism: Stenotrophomonas maltophilia; assembly: GCA_016807485.1. Classification (GTDB taxonomy): domain Bacteria; phylum Actinomycetota; class Actinomycetes; order Actinomycetales; family Microbacteriaceae; genus Microbacterium. Next base: position 5,151 of record JACEFY010000037.1, read on the forward strand.
TGCAGCACGACCGCCGTCATCGCCGCCACGAGCGTGACCGCGAGCACCATGTGGATGTTCACGAGCGCGATCGGCAGTCCGGTGCGCGCCTGCCACAGCCCGACGGCGATCTGGACGATCTCGACGGCGAGGAGGAGGCCGGTCCAGCGCGGGAGGCGGAGGGCGTCCGGCATCCGGAACGAACCGGCGAAGAGGAGCAGCGTCAGCCCGAAGAGCACGTAGGCCGGCCAGCTGTGCACGTGCTGCCAGAAGATCGGGTCGAGTCCGTTGCGGGCGGCCTGGTCATCGCCGGCGTGCGGTCCCGATCCGGTGAGGAGGATGCCGACGATCACTGTGACGAGCACCGCGGCGCTCGTCACATGAGCGAGCAGGGCGTAGCGGCGCGGCACCGCGACGCGGCGCGGACCGGGCTCCGCGTAGACGCGGAACACGTAGATCGTCGACAGGGCCACGAGCGCCGCCGACACGAGGTAGTGGAGACCGACGATGCTCGGGTGCAGGTGCAGCCACACCGTCACTCCGCCGATGACGGCCTGGAGGATGATGCCGAAGCCGTTCGCCAGCGCCAGCTTCATGAGCTCGGGGCGTTCGGCGCGCAGCCGTACGACGGAGAGGAAAGCGAGCAGGGCGACGACGACGAGGACGCCGGTGAGGGTGCGGTTGCCGAACTCGATGAGCCCGTGGATACCGAGCTCCCGCGTGGGAACGAGCGACTCCGCCGTGCAGTACGGCCATGTCTCGCAGCCCATGCCCGATCCCGTCAGCCGCACGAGGCCGCCGGTGCCGACGATGACGATGTTGCTGACGAGCACCAGCCAGGCGATCACCCGGGTCGCCCGGCCGATCCGGCGGGGCAGACGCTCGTACAACCGGCGGACCGGTCCGCCGGTGGGCGCCGTCGGTGCGGTCTCGACGGTGGGGACGTGGGACATGACTGTCGCCTCCTGGGTGCGCGCCCCGAAAGGGCGCCGGCCACGTCCGGGATGGGGCGTTGCCTGTAGACTCGAGGGGTGGGAACGACGGCGCTCGACGCGTCGTGCCCACCGACAGTCTAGGCGCGCGACCCGTGCGCACTGATGAGACGCACACAGCCCTGAAAGCGGCATCCCACCCCTCGCTCACTCCCGAGGCAGCAGGAATGTCGGAGCGGATGACACCGTTGGGCCGAGAAGGAGGCAAGCCATGTCGGATGTGCTGATCGACCGACCGGAGCTCGACGGGCTCGGAACGTACGAGTTCGGATGGCACGACGCGGATGCCGCGGGTGCCATCGCGCAGCGAGGGATCAACGAAGACGTCGTCCGCGGGATCTCCGCGTTGAAGGACGAGCCGGAATGGATGCTGAAGACCCGGATGAAGGGCTATCAGCTCTTCGGTCGCAAGCCCATGCCCACGTGGGGCGCCGATCTCTCCGAGATCGACTTCGACAACATCAAGTACTTCGTGCGCTCGACGGAGAAGCAGGCGCAGACGTGGGAAGACCTCCCGGAGGAGATCCGCAACACCTACGAGAAGCTCGGCATCCCCGAGGCGGAGCGCGCGCGCCTCGTCGCCGGCGTCGCGGCGCAGTACGAGTCCGAGGTGGTCTACCACCAGATCAACGAGGAGCTCGAGAAGCAGGGTGTCATCTTCATGGACACCGACACGGCGCTCCGCGAGCACCCGGAGTTCTTCGAGGAGTACTTCGGCACGGTCATCCCCGCCGGCGACAACAAGTTCGCCGCGCTCAACACCGCGGTGTGGTCGGGCGGCTCGTTCGTCTACGTCCCGCCCGGGGTGCACGTCGAGATCCCGCTGCAGGCCTACTTCCGCATCAACACCGAGAACATGGGCCAGTTCGAGCGGACGCTGATCATCGCCGACGAGGGCTCGTACGTCCACTACATCGAGGGCTGCACGGCGCCCATCTACAAGAGCGACTCGCTGCACTCGGCGGTCGTCGAGATCATCGTCAAGAAGAACGCGCGCGTGCGCTACACGACCATCCAGAACTGGTCGAACAACGTCTACAACCTCGTGACCAAGCGCGCCGTCGCCCACGAGGGCGCGACGATGGAGTGGATCGACGGCAACATCGGCTCCAAGGTGACGATGAAGTACCCATCCATCTACCTCATGGGCGAGCATGCCAAGGGGGAGACCCTCTCGGTCGCCTTCGCTGGGCCCGGCCAGCACCAGGATGCCGGCGCGAAGATGATCCACATGGCGCCGTACACACAGTCGTCGATCGTCTCGAAGTCGATCGCGCGGGGCGGCGGCCGCGCCGGCTACCGCGGCGAAGTGCGGGTCGACGCGAACGCTCACCACTCCGCCAACACCGTGCGCTGCGATGCGCTCCTGGTCGACACGAAGTCGCGGTCGGACACGTACCCGGCGATCGACATCCGCGTCGACGACGTGCAGCTCGGCCACGAAGCCACGGTCTCGAAGGTCAGCGAAGAGCAGCTGTTCTACCTCATGAGCCGGGGGATGCCGGAAGACGAGGCTATGGCGATGATCGTCCGCGGGTTCATCGAGCCGATCGCGCGCGAGCTGCCCATGGAGTACGCCCTGGAGCTGAACAAGCTCATCGAGATGGGCATGGAAGGATCCGTCGGCTGATGACGACAACCACAGAGGCCCCCACCGTCGTGGAGGGCCACATCGACCCTGCCGCCGCGTTCGTTCCGGTGCAGACGCGCTCGGAGCGCCCCCGCTCGTTCGTGCCCGCCGATTTCGGCGTGCCGAGCGGCCGCGAAGTGAACTGGAAGCACACACCCCTCGCGCTCGCCCAGGAGCTCTTCGTCGACGAGCCGGCGCCGCACGGCGTCATGACCGTCGACGTGACCGCGCCCGCCGACGTCGAGCAGCGGCGACTCTCGGTCGGCGAGGCGCCGCGCGGCGAGCACTTCCGGCCCGAAGACCTCGCGAGCGCGATCGCGTGGACGCACGAAGCCGAAGCGCCCCTCATCCGCATCCCGGCAGGGGTGGAGCTCGACCAGCCGGTCGTCGTGCACCTCACCGGCACCGGCGGCGTCGCGCACGCGCACGTCGTGATCGACGCACAGCCCCAGTCGCGCGCCACGGTCGTGCTGCGCCACGACGGCGACGCCCGGCACGCGCAGAACGTCGAGATCATCGCGCGCGACGGCGCCAACCTCACCGTGATCTCCGTGCAGCGCTGGGACGACGCGGCCGTGCATCTCGCGGCGCACCAGGCGCGGGTCGACCGCGACGCCACCCTGACGCACATCGTCGTCAGTCTCGGCGGCGCCCTCGTGCGGGTGAACCCCTCCGTCGAGCTCGCCGGACCCGGCGCGCGCGGCTACCTGTACGGACTCTCGTTCGCCGACGCCGGTCAGCACCTCGAGAGCCAGGTGTACCTGCACCACAAGGGACCGCACACCACCGGCGACGTGCTCTACAAGGGCGCGCTGCAGGGCGCGGGTGCGCGCAGCGTCTGGATCGGCGACGTGCTGATCGGCCCCGACGCCGCAGGCACCGATTCGTACGAGGCCAATCGCAACCTGCTGCTCACCGACGGCGCGCGCGCCGACTCCATCCCGAACCTCGAGATCGAGACCGGCGACATCATCGGTGCCGGCCACGCGAGCGCGACCGGTCGGTTCGACGACGAGCAGCTGTTCTACCTGCAGGCGCGGGGGATCTCCGAGGAGGAGGCGCGGCGCCTGGTGGTGCTCGGCTTCCTGAGCGAGATCGTCCAGCGCATCGACCTGCCCGACCTGCAGGCCGAGCTGGCCGAGGCCGTCGAGGCAGAACTCGCCGCCGGAGAGATCGCGTGACCGCGCAGAAGGTCCTGCAGCTCAGCGAGCTCGAACAGGACACCGCGGTACGCGTCGAGATCGACGGCATCCCCATGGCTGTCGTCCTCGACTCCGAAGGCGAGGTGCACGCGATCGGCGACACCTGCACCCACGGCGACATCTCGCTCGCCGAGGGCTTCGTCGAAGGCGACACGCTGGAGTGCTGGGCGCACGGCTCGGCGTTCTCGCTGCGCACCGGTCGCCCCCTGAACCTTCCGGCCTACGAGCCGGTGCCCGTCTACAGCGTCACGATCGACGGGGATGACATCCTCATCGACCCGCACGTGACCAAAGAAGTGAACTGAAAAGGAACCCCATGGCTGTTCTCGAAATCCGCGACCTGCACGTGACGGTCACCACGGACGCCGGTGAGACCCCCATCCTCAACGGCGTGACCCTGACGGTGCGCACGGGGGAGACCCACGCGATCATGGGTCCCAACGGGTCGGGCAAGTCGACCCTCGCGTACACGATCGCCGGGCACCCGAAGTACACCGTGACGAGCGGCACGATCACCCTCGACGGTGTGGACGTGCTCGCGATGACCGTCGACGAGCGCGCCCGAGCCGGGCTCTTCCTCGCGATGCAGTACCCGGTGGAGATCCCCGGGGTCACCGTGACCAACTTCCTGCGGACCGCGAAGACCGCCGTCGACGGCGAGGCCCCCGCCATCCGTGCGTGGACGAAGGACGTCAAGGAGGCCATGAAGAACCTCCGCATGGACCCGAAGTTCGCGGCGCGCAACGTCAACGAGGGCTTCTCGGGCGGCGAGAAGAAGCGTCACGAGATCCTCCAGCTCGAGCTCCTCAAGCCCGCGATCGCGGTGCTCGACGAGACCGATTCCGGACTCGACGTCGACGCGCTGAAGATCGTGTCCGAGGGCGTGAACCGCGCGAAGGACGCGACCGACCTCGGCGTGCTCCTCATCACGCACTACACCCGCATCCTCCGCTACATCACGCCGCAGTACGTGCACGTGATGGTGGCCGGCCGGGTCGTCGAGGAGGGTGGCCCCGAGCTGGCGGAGCGCCTCGAGAACGAGGGCTACGACCGGTATCTCGACCCCGCAGCGCCGATCGAAGCCTAGGATCGAGCTATGACCGCGACTCTCAGCCCCGAGAAGTACGACGACGTCACCGAAGCGCTCAAAGAGGTCATGGACCCCGAGCTCGGCATCAACGTCGTCGACCTCGGTCTGATCTACGACCTCAGCTGGGACGACGAGAACGACGCGCTCGTCATCCACATGACGCTGACCTCGGCCGGGTGTCCCCTGACCGACGTGCTCGAAGAGCAGACGGCGCAGGCGCTCGACAACGTCGTGGACCGGTTCCGCATCAACTGGGTGTGGATGCCGCCGTGGGGCGCCGAGCGCATCACCGACGACGGGCGCGACATGATGCGCGCCCTCGGCTTCGCCATCTGAGCCGACGGACGTCTCGGAACTAAACGTCCATGGGCGCGGGACGCGTGCTCGCTAGGCTCGACGGGTGAGCATCATCCCCCTCGAAGCCGTGCCCATCGAGACCCTGCGCGAGCGCTCCAGCACGAAGTGGCGCAAGTTCGGACCCGACGTGCTGCCCCTGTTCGTGGCCGAGCACGACTTCCCGCTCGCGCCCGGCATCACCGCCGCGTTGACGGCGGCGGTGGAGCGCGGTGACACGGGCTATACGCCGCCCGCCCCCGGGGTGCGCGAGTCGTTCGTCGACTTCGCCCTGCGACGCCAAGGCTGGACGGTCGACCCCGCACACGTCTTCTGGACGGCGGACGTCATGATGGGCGTCGTCGAGATCCTCCGCGCCGTGACGAGTCCGGGTGACCGCGTCGTCATCATGCCCCCGGTGTACGCACCGTTCTTCGACACGGTGCGGGAGGCGGGGGCGGAGGTCGAGGAGGTGCCGCTCGAGCGCACGGCGGCGGGGTGGCGCATCGACCTCGACGGTGTCGGACGCGCCCTCGAGCGAGGTGCGCGCGCCGTGCTCCTCTGCAACCCGCACAACCCGACCG
>JACEFY010000366.1 GCA_016807485.1 Stenotrophomonas maltophilia
GCCGCCGACGCGGCCCTCGCCGAAACACAGCAGGCCCTCGCCGCGGTGAAGGCTGACGCCGAGGCATACCGGACGGGGCTGATCGCGGCATCCGCCGGTTCCGACACCCAGCCGACCGGCGGCGACGTCGCGGCGCAGATGGCGTACCTCCACCAGTATGTGTTCGCGTACAACCCGGAGTGGGGCGACTACAACCCGTACGGCGGCGACTGCACGAACTTCGCCAGCCAGGGTCTCATCGCCCGCGGGTGGGCGATCGACCGCACGTGGTACTCGAAGGGCGCGATGTGGACGGCATCCAAGCCCTGGATCGCCACCGCGCCGATGGCCGCCTACTTCGACAAGCTCGGGTTCGACTACTCGACCGAGGCCGACCTCGACCGCGTGCGCGTCGGCGACATCGGCATCTTCAGCTGGGGCGAGACCGGGTCGGGCATGGATCACACCATGACGGTCTCGAAGGTCGACTACGTCCCCGGCGGACCGCCGACCGTGTACTTCATCAGCCACAACGAGAACGGCGAGTACCGCGAGCTGACGAACGCGCTGTACGTCGAGCATCAGAACTCGACCGTCCGGATCTACCACATCCCCTGACGCGCTCGTCTGAGGCGGTGTTGGTTCCGAAAGCAGGGCCGATCGCGTCCCCGATGCCCCGGGACCGTTGCCGAGTGCGATCCGCCCTGCTTTCCGAACGCCCGCGCCGTGGAAACGACGAAGAGCGGATGCCCGCAGGCATCCGCTCTTCGTGTGGATCGGGTCAGGCGCCGGCGACGATGTCCGGCGTGGCCTCGATCGCGCCGGCCGCGCCGACGCCGATCGCGACCTTCTCGCCCCGCGGTCCGTGCTCGAAGGCGAAGGCGCCGTCTTCGACGTCGACCTTCACGTGGTCGCCGCTGCTGAGCTGACCGTGCAGGATGCGCTCGGAGAGCTGGTCTTCGATCTCGCGCTGCATCGCACGGCGCAACGGCCGGGCGCCGAGCGTCGGGTCGAAGCCGATCTCGATCAGCTTGTCCTTCGCGGCATCGGTCAGCTCCACCGTCATGTCGCGGTCGAGCAGACGCTCGCTGAGACGCTTGGTGAACAGGCCGACGATCTGCCGGAGCTCTGCCTTGTTCAGCTGCGGGAAGACGATGACGTCGTCGACGCGGTTGAGGAACTCGGGCTTGAAGTGGCGCTTCAGCTCCTCGTCGACCTTGCCCTTCATCCGCTCGTAGGTCGTCTGCGCGTTGCCCTCGACCTGGAACCCGACCGGACCGCCGGCGATGGCCTGCGAACCGAGGTTGGTCGTCATGATGATGACCGTGTTCTTGAAGTCGATGACGCGACCCTGACCGTCGGTCAGGCGACCCTCTTCGAGGATCTGCAGCAGCGAGTTGAAGATGTCGGGGTGAGCCTTCTCGATCTCGTCGAAGAGCACGACCGAGAACGGCTTGCGGCGCACCTTCTCGGTGAGCTGGCCGCCCTCTTCGAAGCCGACGAATCCGGGAGGGGCACCGAACAGGCGCGACACCGTGTGCTTCTCACCGAACTCGCTCATGTCGAGCGAGATCAGGGCGCCCTCGTCGTCGAAGAGGAACTCGGCGAGCGCCTTGGCGAGCTCGGTCTTTCCGACGCCCGTGGGGCCGGCGAAGATGAACGAGCCGGACGGACGCTTCGGGTCCTTCAGCCCGGCGCGCTGGCGACGGATCGTGCGGGAGAGTGCCGCGATGGCCTCCTCCTGCCCGATGACGCGCTGGTGCAGCGCCTTCTCCATGAAGACGAGACGCGAGGTCTCCTCTTCGGTGAGCTTGAAGACGGGGATGCCGGTGGCCTGCGCGAGCACCTCGGCGATCAGGCCTTCGTCGACGACCGCGTGGGTCGCGACGTCACCCGAACGCCACTGCTTCTCCAGACGCAGCCGCTCGGCGAGCAGCGACTTCTCCTCGTCGCGCAGCGATGCGGCCTTCTCGAAGTCCTGCTCCTCGCTCGCGACCTCCTTGTCCTCCCGGACCTTGGCGATCTTCTCGTCGAATTCGCGCAGCTCGGGCGGGCTCGACAGGATCGACAGGCGCAGGCGAGCGCCGGCCTCGTCGATCAGGTCGATGGCCTTGTCGGGCAGGAACCGGTCGGAGATGTAGCGGTCGGCGAGGTTCGCCGCCGCGACGATCGCGCCGTCGGTGATCTGCACCTTGTGGTGCGCCTCGTAGCGGTCGCGCAGACCCTTGAGGATGTTGATCGCGTGGGGCAGGCTCGGCTCGGCCACCTGGATCGGCTGGAAGCGGCGCTCGAGCGCGGCATCCTTCTCGAAGTGCTTGCGGTACTCGTCGAGCGTCGTCGCGCCGATCGTCTGCAGCT
>JACEFY010000367.1 GCA_016807485.1 Stenotrophomonas maltophilia
CGGCACCGCCGTCGAGACGCGCCGCACCGGCGTCGAGCTTGTCGATACCCGTCTTGGCGTCGTTGATGCCCGATGACAGGCGACCTGCGCCCTCGGCGAGCAGGCCCGCGCCACTGGCCGCCGTCGTCGCGCCCGCGTTGAGCTTCACCGCTCCGTCGCGTGCCGTCACCGTGCCGTCGGCGAGCGTCACCGCGCCGGCCGCGAGGGTGTCCGCGCCCGTCGAGAGCGCCTGCGCTCCGGCGGCCGCGCTGTCGGCCCCCGCGGAGAGCTCGGTGGCGCCGGATGCCGCCGACGCGGCGCCGGCATCCAGCTTCGCCGCTCCAGCCGACAGATCGTCGGCGCCGTCGGCGAGCGACTGCGCGCCGTCGGACAGATCGCCCGAGCCGTTCGCGGCCAGCGTCGCGCCGCTGTCGAGCTGTGCGGCTCCGTCCGACAGCTTGGCTGCGGTGAGGAAGTACATGGTCGTCATCGCGGCCAGCAGGATGCTGAGCACGATGACGGTGACGCGCATACCCATGCCATGGGTGTGGGTGTCGGTTCTCGTCATTGAGGACTCCGTTGTCTCGCGCCTGCATCGTCGCAGGCGTGGGTGAGGGCTTCTCCCGGGGATGCCGGGGCTGAGGCGACCCCGAACGTAACAGCAGGGAATGAGGAAACTCTCATGCGGCGCGAGGGTCTGCGGCGTGACACCAAGTCTCACCCGGAGTGACGCTCGGTGTCTTGGAGGTTCCCTACAACGACGACCTGGAGCGTGTCGGGCGCGGGGCGTACCTTCTCGCTGCCGACACTCTTGTGTATGTGTGGTTTTGTGTTGTATTGTGTGGCTATTCCAAGGAGGGGTGATGTACGCAACGGAGCGTCAGCAGGTGATCGAAGAGCTCGTCGGCTCGAACGGTCGCGTCGTCGTGGTCGATCTCGCTCGACGCTTCGGGGTGACCACCGAGACCGTCCGCCGCGACCTCGCCCAGCTCGAGGAGACGGGCGCCGTCCGACGCGTGCACGGTGGCGCCGTGGCGCGATCGCGCACCAGCACGGCCGAGTCGTCTGTGGCCGAACGCGCCGAGCGGCGCCGCGACGCGAAGCTGTCGATCGCGCGTCGGGCACTCGAGGCGGTGCCCGCCGGCTTCGACGGCTCGATCTACCTCGATGCCGGCACGACCACGGCGGCGCTCGCGCAGGTGCTGGTCGAACGGAGCGCCGACGGGCGGCCCCTCGAGGTCGTGACGCACTCGATGACCATCGCGCACGTTCTGGCAGGGTCGGTCGGCCTCAACCTCACCGCGATCGGGGGCCGGGTCCGCGGACTCACGGCCGCCGCCGTGGGATCGCAGACCGTCGATGCGATCTCTCGTCTCCGCCCCGACATCGCCTTCGTGGGCACGAACGGGCTCTCCGCGGCGTTCGGTCTCTCGACGCCCGATCCCGATGAGGCCGCGGTCAAGCGGGCGATCGTCTCGGCATCGCGGCGATCGGTCGTGCTGGCCGACGCCGACAAGCTGGACGCCGAGCTCCTCGTCTCCTTCGGCCGCCTCGACGACGTCGACGTGCTCGTCACCGACGGTGCGCCGTCGCGCGAACTGTCGGATGCGGTGGCGGCAGCCGATGTGGAGGTGTGGCGCGCATGATCGTGACGCTCACGGCCAATCCGTCGCTCGATCGCGCGGTGCTCCTCGACGACGCGATCCGTCCCGGCGAAGTTCAGACGGCGAGAGGGTCTCGGGAGGATGCCGGCGGGAAGGGCATCAACGTCACGCGCGTCATCGCCGCGGCGGGGGAGGCGACGCTCGCCGTGCTGCCGCTCGACGAGGAAGATCCCTTCGCCGCGGCGCTCCGCGCAGCCCATGTCCCCGCCGTCCCGGTCGCCCTGCACGGCGCGGCGCGGGCCAACCTGACGATCACCGACGGCGACGGGACGACGACCAAGATCAACCTCCCCGGCGTCGCGCGCACCGAAGCCGACGCCGACGCTCTGGTCGACGCCGTGGTGGCCTCCACCGGATCGGCATCGTGGCTGGTGCTCGCGGGCTCCCTGCCCCCGGGGCTCCCCGACGACTTCTACGTCCGCGTCATCACCGCTGTCCGCGCGGCCCACGAACCCGCGCCGCTCATCGCCGTCGACACGTCGGGCGCCGCGCTCCGCGCCGTCGTGGAGAGCGCGCATCCCGACCTCATCAAGCCGAACGACGACGAACTCGCCGAGCTCGCGGAGGTGCCGCTCGACGCGGATCGCGACCTTGCGGACGCCGTCCATGCGGTGGCCCGGACGCTCGTTCCGTCCCGGGCCGGCGCGGCATTCGTCACGCTCGGCGCGCACGGCGCCGTTCTCGTGACC
>JACEFY010000368.1 GCA_016807485.1 Stenotrophomonas maltophilia
CGGATGCGATATTCCGCCAGCGCGCGCTTGGCGCGGGCGACCGCCGCCGGGAAGTCGCGACCGCGGCAGGTGAGCTTGGCGAGCATCGAGTCGAAGTGCGGGCTGATCTGCGATCCGGCCGCCGTCGTGCCGCCGTCGAGTCGGATGCCGGCACCACCCGGCGAGCGGTAGGTGGTGATGCGCCCGGTGTCGGGGCGGAAGCCCTGCGACGGGTCTTCCGTCGTGATGCGCGTCTGCAGTGCCGCACCGCGCAGGTGGATGTTCTCCTGCTGCAGGCCGAGGTCGGCGAGGGTCGCTCCGGCGGCGATGAGCATCTGCGACTGGACGAGGTCGACGTCGGTGACCTCTTCGGTGACGGTGTGCTCGACCTGGATGCGGGGGTTCATCTCGATGAAGACGACCTCGCCCGTGCGGGCACCGGCGGTCTCGAGGAGGAATTCGACGGTGCCGGCGTTGACGTATCCGATCGACCGGGCGAACGCGACGGCGTAGGCGTGCAGTGCGTCGCGGACGGCGGGGTCGAGATTCGGGGCCGGAGCGATCTCGATGACCTTCTGGTGGCGCCGCTGCACCGAGCAGTCCCTTTCGAACAGGTGCACCGTCTCACCGGCGGCATCCGCGAGGATCTGCACTTCGATGTGCCGGGGCCGCACGACCGCCTGCTGTTCGCGTCGTCGCGCCTCGTGCGGGTGGCCGATCAGGTGCTCGGCGGCAAGAAGGTGCCGGTGCACGCCAACCGCGGCCTCGCAGGCATCGACGGCACCATCGCGACGGGCACCGGCATCGCGCTGGCGAGCCAGGCAGCCGGCGCTCCCGGGGTCACCCGCATCCTGCTCGGCGATCTCGCCTTCCTCCACGACGTCGGGGCGCTCCTCCTGCCCGTCGGCGAAGCCGCGCCGCGGCTGCAGGTGATCGTCGGAAACGACGGCGGCGGCACCATCTTCGACGGGCTCGAGGTCGCCGGCGTCGCCCCGCCCGCTGCGATGGAGCGCGTGCTCTACACGCCGCAGGCGGTGGACGTGGAGCCCCTCGCCGCGGCGTACGGGTGGGACTATCTCCGCGTGGGCACGCGCGCCGCTCTCGACCAGGCGCTGACGGCCCCGGTGACGGCGCGACAGATCATCGAGATCGTGCTGGAGCGCTGAGCCCGGCATCCGTCATGATGAGGTCATGACAGCCACGAGCCAGCAGCACTGGACCGGAGACCCGGCCGAGCTCCTCCGCGCCGGACAGGGATTCGCCCTCGCCGACGTCGACCCGGACGCCACGCCGGGCTACGCCGCCGGAAAGAAGGCGGGTCAGGCCGACCTCGACGCCGGTGCGGACGAGCTCGACGACCTGCAGGAGCGGCTGTTCGCCCAGAGCCGGCTGCAGGACGACACGCCGTCGGTGCTGCTCGTGCTGCAGGCCATGGACTCCGCGGGCAAGGGCGGGATCGTGCGCCATGTCGTGGGGTCCGTCGATCCCCAGGGTGTCTCGCTCGTCGCCTTCAAGAAGCCGACGCCGGAAGAACTCGCCCACGACTTCCTGTGGCGCATCGAGAAGCACGTGCCGGCCGCCGGTTTCATCGGCGTCTTCGACCGGTCGCACTACGAGGACGTGCTGATCGGCAAGGTCCGGGCACTCGCCGACGACGACGAGATCGAACGGCGCTACGGCGCGATCGTCGACTTCGAGAAGGGCCTCACCGACGCGGGTGTGCGCATCGTCAAGGTCATGCTGCACATCTCGCCCGACGAGCAGAAGGCGCGTCTCACCGAACGCCTCGACCGTGCCGACAAGCATTGGAAGTACAACCCCGGCGACGTCGACGAGCGTCAGCTGTGGCCGGCGTACATGGCCGCCTACCAGACGGTGTTCGAGCGCACCTCGACCGCGAACGCACCGTGGTTCGTCGTGCCGGGGAACAAGAAGTGGTACGCCCGCCTGGCCGTGCAGGCGCTGCTGCTCGACGCGCTCGAAGGCATCGACCCGCAGTGGCCTACGGCCGACTTCGACATCGAGGCCGAGAAGGCGCGTCTGGCTGCCACCTGATCCGAGCCGGCTACGCCAGCGCGTCGACGATCGGACGGAACTTCACGCGGGTCTCGAGCATCTCGGCCTCGGGGTCGCTGCCCGCGACGATCCCGGCGCCCGCGTGCGCGGTGAACGGGATGCCGCCGTCGCCCGCCGCGGTGAGATCGAACTGCGCGCCGCGCAGCGCGATCGCCCACTCGCCGTCGCCGCGGGCGTCGACCCAGCCGACCGGGCCCGCGTAGCGCCCGCGGTCGAACGGCTCGATGCGGCGGATCGCCGCGAGCGCGGCCGCTGTCGGCGTGCCGGCGACCGCCGC
>JACEFY010000369.1 GCA_016807485.1 Stenotrophomonas maltophilia
CCTCGGGAGATCGAGCCACCCCGGCCCGACCCTGGTGGTCACGGTGCTGGCCGGGGTGCTGGGTTTCGCGGCCGGGCTGGATGCCGGGCGCCTCGCGCTGTTGTGCACCGCGGTCCTCTGCGGGCAGCTGAGTGTGGGCTGGTCCAACGACGCGATAGATGCACCCCGCGATCGAGCCGTCGGGCGCGCCGACAAGCCCATCGCGCGCGGCGAGATCACGGTGCGGGCCGTCTGGATTGCGACGGCGGCGGCCGTCGTGGCCGCCGCAGCGCTGTCGGCGCTGCTCGGACCCGTGTTCCTCGCGGTGCACCTGATCGCGATCGCCTCGGCTTGGGCCTACAACGCCGTCCTCAAGAACACCGCGGCTTCGGTGGCGCCCTTCGTGCTGAGCTTCGGCCTCTTCCCGTCGCTCGCGACGCTTGCGGGCGCGGCGCCGGTGTTCGCGGCGCCCTGGGCCACCGTCGCGGGCGCGGCACTCGGCGTCGCCGTGCACTTCACCAATGTGCTGCCCGACCTCGACGACGACGCCCGCACCGGTGTGCGCGGCCTCCCGCACCGCCTCGGTGGCCGCACGAGCGCGCTCCTCGCGTTCGCGGCCGTCGCGCTCGGCGCCGCCGCGGTGCTGGCCGGTCCGCTCCTGGCCGGCGCGCCGCTCCGCCCCGCCGCGATCGTCGGCGTCGTGCTCGTGGCCGCGGTCGCCGCAGTCGGGGCCGCGCGTGCGCTCCGGCATCCGGATCGCACCGTCTTCCGGCTCGTCATGCTGGCCGCACTGCTGCTCGTGGTCCAGCTCGCGGTGACGGGCGTCGGCGTCAGCTGAACCGTCGCGCGGCGGGGTCGAAGCCCATCGCGTACGCGTGTGCGAGGAGACGTTCGGCGGGCGTCGCCAGTGCGATGCGCACCGCGAGCGCCCCACCCGCGCGCGCCGGACGCCCGAGCGCCGTGTTGACCGCCGCGATGCGCGCCGCCCGGTCGGCCGCCCGCAGGCGGTCGCGCTCCCAGCGTCCGAGCCCTGTCGGGGCGGCACCCTCCCGCGCGGCGGCGGCGAGGAGCGGTGCGAGGGTCACCGCATCGACGAGACCCAGATTCATCCCCTGCCCGCCGATCGGGCTCACCTCGTGCGCCGTGTCGCCGATCGCGAGGATGCGGCCGTGCCGCATCGCCGTCAGACGCGAGCGCGCGACCCCGAACGACGACGCGGACTGCACCGCCGCCGCAGCCTCGGCCGAGCCCGTGCGCGCCGCGACCGCCGCGCGCAGCCGTGCCGTGTCGGTGCGGCCGTCGCCCTGCGCCGGCATCCACGCCACGAATCGGCGCCGACGGCCGGGCAGGGGGAACGACTCGAGAACGCCGTCGCGGTCGAGGTGCACGACGGCGCGGTCGCCGTCGTCGCCGGTGTCGTCGCAGTCGGTCATGAGGTAGCGGTCGCGGTAGCGGCGCGTGCGCGCGGGGATCGGGACGAGATCTCGCGCCCGCAGCCCCCCGGCGACCACCACGACGCGCGCGGTGACGACCTCGTCGCCGACGTGCACATCGACGCCGTCGCCCCGCGGGACGAGCGCCGAGACGCGGGCGCCCGCCTGCGCCGGTGCAGCGCCCCACTGAGCGGCGGTGGCGGCGAGAGCCGCCTCGGTCGCCGACTGCGGCAGGGTCGCGACGAACGGATGCCGCCGGTGCAGCCGGTCGAACCGCACCTCGCCGAGCGTGCGGCCCGCGCGGCGGGCCTCACCCACCCGCACCCGCACCGCGGCATCCAGCAGGCGCTCTGTCGCGCCCGACGTCTCCATCGCCGACAGCGCGGTCGCGTGCACACCGACCGCACGCGAGCCGCCACCGGGCTCGGCCCGCGCCTCCCAGACCGAGGCGGGTGTTCCGTGCCGGGCGAGCTCCGCCGCCAGGAGGGTCCCCACGGGACCGCTCCCGACGATCGCGATGTCGATCATCATCGCCCACCGTGCACGGCGAGCAGCCGGAACGGCCGCGCTCGGACGGCGCTCCATCCGTCCGGCAGCACGGGGGCGAGCTCGTCGGGCGTCCAGCTGCGGCGGATCGAGCGCAGGCCGTCGGTGCGCAGGAAGCTGCCGGGAGCGAGCGGGGTGATCGCGACCGTATAGGCGACGTAGGCGACCGGCGACCGGGCGATGTCGGAGTGCACGACGATCGCTCTCGAGAGGGCCGCCGAGTCGGCGAGCACTGCCGCGAGCGCCGGGTCGTCGAGGTGGTGCAGCACGTGGTTGGAGATCACCACGTCGAAGCGAGCGCCCCCGTCCTCGAGTTCGGCGACAAGGTCGGAGCTGTGGGCGCGCCGATACGACGCACGATGACCCGGC
>JACEFY010000370.1 GCA_016807485.1 Stenotrophomonas maltophilia
TCGGGTTTCGGGGTGTTGCTGCTGAGTGCCACCGGCTTCATCGGCTCCTGGCTGCGGGAAGACCCCTACATCGGCGGCGGGGAGACCGCGGCGATCGTCGTCGGCATCCTGAGCGTGCTGCTCGTCGGCGGCGCGGTGTACGTCGCCGCGATCGTGACGGCCAACACGTTCGCCACCATCGTCGCGGGGCGTACGCGCGGTATCGCGCTCCTGCGCCTGATCGGCGCGTCGGCGCGGGCGCAGCGGGGTGAGATCGCCCGCCAGGGGCTCATCGTCGGCGCGATCGGAGCCGCGCTCGGACTCGCGATCGGCACGCCGCTCGCCGCGCTGCTGATCGCGGCGGCGAAGGCCGGTCTCGGCCTCGCCACCCCGTACGCCGTCGTCCAGCCCGTCCTCGTGATCCCCGCGGCGATCGTCGCGCTCACAACGTGGATCGGCGCGTGGGCGGGCTCGCGACGGGTGCTCACGGGCACCCCGGTCGATGCGCTCGGCGGATCGGCCCCGCGCACCTACGACGACGCCGCCGGTTCGCGGGCGCGCAACGTCGCGGCGATCGCCCTGTTCACGGTCGGCGGGGCGCTCCTCGCGCTCGGCGTCGTCACCGGGCTCGTGAGCCCGCTCGGCGTGGTCGTCGCCTTCGTCGGCGGCATCCTCTCCTTCACCGGTCTCACCCTCGGGGCGGTCGTGATCATGCCGCCGTTGCTGCGGGTCACGGCGCGCCTCTTCGGTCGCTCCGCCACGGCGCGCCTCGCGGGCGAGAACGCGCTGCGCTCGCCGGAGCGCGCGAGCCGCATGGCGATCGGCGTCGTGATGGGGGTGACCCTCGTGACGATGTTCGCCGTCGCGAACGAATCGGTGAAGGCGGTCATGACCGCGTCGTCCGGGGGCGAACCGCCGGCGGAGATGGCGCAGCTCATGGACACGTTCGCGGCGATCATGATGGGCCTCGTCGCCGTGTCGGCGGTGATCGCCGGCGTCGGCCTCGTCAACCTCCTGAGCATCGGCATCGTGCAGCGCCGGCGCGAACTGGGGCTCCTGCGTGCGCTCGGTCTCACCGCGCCGCAGATCCGCCGGATGGTGCTGCTGGAGGCGGTCCACGTGACGGTCACGTCGCTCGTCTTCGGGATGCTGCTCGGCATCGCCTACGGATGGGTCGCGGCGCAGTCGCTGCTGGGCTCGGTCGCCGTGCCGCCGGCGTGGGCATCGCCGACCTTCGTCGCGCCCGGCATCCCGTGGATGCCGGTGCTCATCATCGTCGCGGCGACGGCCGCCCTCACGATCGCGGCGAGTGTCACGCCCACGCGCCTGGCCACCCGGGTCGCCCCGATCGCAGCGCTCGCAGCGGACTGACGGCGGCGGTCACGCCGCCTGTCCGGCCGGCTCCGGGTCGTGCGCCCAGGTCGGCGCGAGGGCCCGGAGCCGCGCGCCGCGCCACTGCCAGGTCGCCCAGAGCACCGGCCAGAGCGCGGGGGCGAGCGGGCCGTCGATCACGAGTCGGTCGCGCCACAGGGTCTTCGTGTCGTCGCCCGGGGCGACCGAGACCGCCATCTGGTGATCCCAGACGTCGAGCGAGGCGAGCGGACCGGTCAGCGGGATGCCGCTGTCGCGGAAGATCCGCACCGGGCCGTGCGCGTCCCGGGTCTCGCGCTCGCTCACGTGGATGAGCTGCTGACCGACCGGCAGGGCGCCCGCGACCGACAGCGTGACGGGCAGGTCGGTGCCGGCGGTGAGCGACGTCGGCAGGCCGCTCGGCGACATCGGCTCCATCACCATGAGCGGTCCGTAGAGCTCGGCGATCGCGCGCGGGGAGTGCAGGGCGCGCCACGCGGCATCGGCGTCGCAGTCGAGGGTGAGCTTTAGCAGAATGCGCATTCTTCAGTCTCGCACCCCACCCGGCCGGATCCGGTAGTGTGGGAGCGCTCCCACATCGCGCGGAGCCCATTCGGAGGAACACCAGTGCCGCTCACCCCTGCCATCGAATCCGGCGACCGCTCCCATGGGGCCGCCGCGATCGAGTCGGTCGCCCAGATGTCGACCATCCTGGAGGACACCGACCCGACCCTCGACCCGGAGCTCGGCCGCCTCGCGCGTCAGGCGGCGGCGGAGGGGGTCGTGCTGCTGCGCAACGACGGCGACGTGCTGCCGCTGGAGGGGAAGACGGTCGCCGTGTTCGGGCGGACGCAGCTCGACTGGTTCGCCGTGGGCTACGGCTCGGGCGGCGACGTCAAGGTGCCCTACGTCTGGAACCTCGTCGCGGGACTCCGGGATGCCGGCGTCGCCGTCGACGGCGAGCTCGCCGATCTCTACGCGTCGTGGTGCCGGGAGCA
>JACEFY010000371.1 GCA_016807485.1 Stenotrophomonas maltophilia
GGGCGTCCAGCCACGCGAGCAGGTCGGCGAACACGTCGCCCGCCATGGTCTCGTTGAAGATCTCGTGGCGCGCACCCGGGTAGATGAGCGTCGTGATGTCGCGGAGGCCGGAGCGCGTGCGGTACGCGTCGGCGAGACGGTGCACGCTCCGCGGGCCGCCCACCGTGTCGTCCTTGCCGACCATGAGGAGCACCGGCAGGTCGACGCCGAGGTCGCGGCGCGGCCGGCCGATGAGGCGGAGCGCATCGATGGGGCCGAACAGCTCCGGAAGCGATCGCGACGTGGTCAGCGGATCGTCGAGGAACGCGCGGTGGACCGCAGGGTCGGACGAGAGCCATTCGGTGCCGAGCGCGTCGGGGCCCCGCCACGGCTTGTTGAGGTCGCCCGAATTGAGCGATCCGGGCCACCGCAGCGATGAGCCGCTGAGGACGACGGCGTCGTACGCGTCCGGATGGTCGTTGACGAGGATCTGCGTGAGGAACGACCCCCAGGAGTGCCCCAGGACGATGAGCGGGAGGTCGGGGTTCTCGGCGCGGATGAGCTGGGTGAACTGCCAGACCGCCGCGACCGCGGCGCGGTGACCGCCCGGTCCGAGCTTCCCGAGCTTGCCGTGGTCGCCGCCGTGCTGGCCGAGTCCGGTGCGGCCGTGTCCGCGATGGTCGTCGGCGTAGACGGTGTAGCCGTCGGCCGTGAGCCGCGCGATGAGGGCGCTGTATCGCCCCGCGTGCTCGCCCACCCCGTGCAGGAGCTGGACGACCGCGCGCGGGGATGCGGCGGGATGGACGTCGTAGACGATCGCGATGCCGTGCGCATCGGTGAACTCGGGCATGTCCGCGAGTGTAGGGCACGGCTGAAGAGAGGCTCCCAGAATCCGAAATAGCTAGATAAGCTAGCTACATGGAACCGTCGACGCGCCGCCGCTGGTTCGGCCTGGTCTTCATCTCGATCGCAGTCTCGCTCATCATCGTGGACTCGACGATCGTCAACGTCGCGATCCCGTCGATCGTCGACGAGCTCGCCATCACCTCCACCCAGGTCCAGTGGGTGCAGGAGGCGTACACCCTCGTCTTCGCCGCCCTGCTCCTCGTGTTCGGCACCCTCGCCGACCGATTCGGCAGGCGACGGATGCTGCTGATCGGCGTCACGATCTTCGCGCTCTCGTCGGTCGTCGCCGCCTTCGCGCCGAGCGGCGATGCGCTCATCGCGGCCCGCCTCGTGCAGGGCATCGGCGGCGCGATGGTGTTGCCGACCACGCTGTCGATCATCAACGCCACCTTCCGGGGGCGCGAGCGCGGCATCGCCTTCGCCGTGTGGGGCTCGACCATCGGCGGCATGGCGGCGCTCGGGCCGCTCCTCGGCGGCTGGCTGACGACGGCGTTCTCGTGGCGCTGGGCGTTCGGGATCAACGTCCCGCTCGCGGTCATCATCATCGCGGGCGTGCTGTGGGCGGTCGCCGAGTCGCGCGACGAACGCGCGCGCCCCGTCGACAAGGTCGGCGCCGTGCTGTCGGTGATCACCTGCGCCGCCCTCGTCTTCGGGCTCATCGAAGGCCGCACCTACGGATGGTGGACGACCGCGACCGCGCCCACGATCGGCGACTGGACCTGGCCGTGGACCATCTCCCCCATCCCGATCGCCTTCGCGATCGCTCTGGCGGGACTCGTCGCCTTCATCGCCTGGGGCCTTCGCCGGCAGCGTCAGGGCCGCAGCACCCTGCTCGCGTTCTCGCTCTTCGGCATCCCGTCGTTCCGCAACGGCAACATCGCCGCGCTCGTGGTGTCGCTGGGCGAGTTCGGCATCATCCTCTCGCTCCCGCTGTGGCTGCAGTTCGTCATCGGGTTCGACGCCCTGCAGACCGGTTTCGTGCTCCTCGCCCTCGCCGTCGGCTCGTTCGTCGCGAGCGGCTTCGCGGGGGCGTTCAGCGGCAAGGTCGCGCCCGTGACGATCGTGCGCGTCGGGATCGCGGCGGAGATCGTCGGCGTCGCCGGACTCGGGTTCGTCATCGCGCCCGACACCGCATGGGGACTGCTGCTGCCCTTCCTCTTCGTCTACGGATTCGGCGTCGGGCTCGCCACGGCGCAGCTCACCGGCGTCGTCCTCTCCGATGTGCCGGTCGCCGAGAGCGGCGCGGGGTCGGGCACGCAGTCCACCGCCCGGCAGCTGGGCTCGGCGCTCGGGGTCGCCATCCTCGGCACGGTGCTGTTCACGAGCACGGCCGGTGTCCTCGGCGCGCGGCTCGACGACCGCGGTGTCGAACCGGCCCAGCGCGACCAGGTCGTCTCCGCCGTCGTCGACAGCGCGGGCGGGGCGATCGCCGGGCTC
>JACEFY010000372.1 GCA_016807485.1 Stenotrophomonas maltophilia
CACTCCTGAGCTTCATCCGGCGCATCCTGCGGCATCCCACGCTCTCGCGGACCGTTTGCGCCGGATGAACGTGGGCTCCTGGGCTTCATCCGACGCAAATCGCGGCATCCCGCGCTTTGGCGGACTGTTTGCGCCGGATGAACCATCGGCGCCGCGTCGGCCGATACTCGCGGCACCCGGTCTTCGTCGGCGCCCACTGTGCCGGCGGCCGGCGGCAACCGGGACGCCCGAGCGGCGTCGGTAGGCTAGGCGCGTGACTACCACCCCCTCGCACGGCACGAACGACGGCGCCCTCTGGGGTGCGCGTTTCGCGTCCGGTCCGTCGCCCGAGCTCGCGGCGCTCAGTCGCTCGACGCACTTCGACTGGATCCTGGCGCCCTACGACCTGGCCGGGTCGCACGCCCATGCAGCGGCCCTCGCCGCCGCCGGATATCTCACGCCGGACGAGGAGTCCCGCATGCACGCGGGCCTGGATGCGCTCGCCGACGCCGTGCAGGCCGGAACCCTCGTCGCGCGGCCGGAAGACGAAGACGTCCACGGGGCGTTGGAGGCGGCGCTGATCGCCGAGGTCGGCGCCGATCTCGGCGGCAAGCTCCGCGCCGGCCGCAGCCGCAACGACCAGATCGCGACGCTCGTGCGGATGTACCTCCTCGACCACGCGGGGGTGATCGCGCGCGACGTGCTCCGGGTCATCGACGCCGTCGTCGCCCAGGCGGAGGCGCACGCCGCTGCCATCATGCCCGGCCGCACGCACCTGCAGCACGCGCAGCCCGTGCTGCTCGCCCACCACCTCCAGGCCCACGCCTGGCCGCTCGTTCGCGATCTCGAGCGCCTCCGCGACTGGTCGGCGCGCGCATCGGTGTCGCCGTACGGCGGGGGAGCGCTCGCCGGTTCGACGCTCGGCCTCGACCCGCAGCTCGTCGCCGACCGGCTCGGCCTCGCGCGGCCGTCGGAGAACTCGATCGACGGCACGGCGGCGCGCGACGTCGTCGCGGAGTTCGCGTTCATCACGGCGATGATCGGCATCGACCTCTCCCGCTTCGCGGAGGAGATCATCCTCTGGAACACGCGCGAGTTCGGCTTCGTGACCCTCGACGACGGGTACTCCACCGGCTCCAGCATCATGCCGCAGAAGAAGAATCCCGACATCGCCGAACTCGCCCGCGGCAAGGCCGGCCGCCTCATCGGCAACCTCACCGGGCTGCTGGCGACGCTCAAGGCGCTCCCGCTCGCGTACAACCGCGATCTGCAGGAAGACAAGGAGCCCGTCTTCGACTCGATCGTCACGCTCGAGGTCGTCCTTCCGGCGTTCGCCGGCATGGTCGCGACCCTGCGGTTCGATACGGAGCGGATGGCGGCGCTCGCGCCGCAGGGGTTCTCACTGGCGACGGATGTCGCCGAGTGGCTCGTGAAGCGGGGCGTGCCGTTCCGCGACGCGCACGAGATCTCCGGATCGCTCGTGCGTGCCTGCGAGGAACGTGACATCGGGTTGGAGGATGCCGACGACGCGCTGCTCGCGGAGGTCTCCGAGCACCTCGATCCGGCGGTGCGCGAGGTCCTCACGATCGAGGGGTCGGTCGCGAGCCGGTCGGGCGTCGGCGGTACGGCACCCGAGCGGGTGGGGGAGCAGCGGGCGGAGCTCATCGCGCGCGCGCAGTCCGCGGCATCCGCTCTGATAAATCGTTGATATCGGGTTTCCCCTGATTTTCGGTGAATATCAGTGATAGTCTGCTGATGTGAGTGTCGCTGTCACCGCGGATATCGTCGGATCGCGCCTTTTGGACGATCGGGCCGCGGCGCAGCGCATCATCGACGACGCCGTGTTGCGCGTCGAGCGCGACTTCCCGACGGCCGAGCGGCCACTGCGGCCGACCGTCGGCGATGAGCTCCAGGGCGTGTACCCCACCGTGCCCGCCGCGATGTCGGGACTTCTCCTGCTCCGCCTCGCCCTCCCGGACGGCATCGAATGCCGCTATGGCATCGGCGTGGGGGAGCTTCGCGACGTGCCCTCCCGTGCGGGCTCACTCGCGGAGGGGCCTGGATGGTGGGCCGCTCGGGCAGCCATCGACATCGTGCACGCCCGCCAGGCGCGGTCGGTGCGGGGGGCGCGGACGTGGATCGTTGCGGCAGAGGGTGCCGACGACAGCGGCATCGCGCTCGCCAACGCCTACCTGCTCGCGCGCGACCAGCTGATCGGGGACATGACCGAGCGCACGCGGCGACTCGTGTACGGCAGGCTCCTCGGGCAGACGCAGACGCAGCTCGCACGCGCCGAGGGGATCACGCAGTCCGCCGTGTCGCAGGCGCTCGCGACGGCCGG
>JACEFY010000373.1 GCA_016807485.1 Stenotrophomonas maltophilia
CTTCGACCCCGTCGACGACCTCGCCGTCATCGCCGTCGACGGCCTCGTCGCCGCGCCGCTTCCGATCGCGGATCCCGCTGCGCCGGGCACCCAGGCCGCTTCCAGGGCTATCCGCTCGGCGGACCGTTCCGGAGTGCGACGGCCGGGGTGCTGTCGGTCGGGCCGGTGCCCGTGCCCGACATCTACGACGCGTCGGTCACGCCCCGCCAGGTCTACGCCCTCGACGCCGACGTCCAGCCCGGCAACTCCGGCGGACCGCTCCTCTCCGGCGACGGCCCGGTCATCGGCGTCGTCTTCGCGCGTGGCGCCGAGGGGGAGGGTCGCGGATACGCCATGACCACCGACGAGCTGCGGCCCGTGCTCGCGGCCGTCGGCGCGCAGTCTCCCGCCGTTCCGTCGGGGACGTGCGTGCGCTGAGCGGGCGCTATGCTGGCTCCGTAACTGAAGACAGGCCGCATGACGTGTGCGGGAGAGCTCCGGCATCCGACCCTCGTGGCCGGTGACGGGCACCGAAGGAGCAAGCCTCCCCGCCAATCTCTCAGGTCCGCGTACCGCTCACGTCCGGCCGCTCTGGAAAGCGATGCTTCGGCGTCCGCCGACGGTGAAAACCCGCGTCCGCGCGGGTGAAACTCTCAGGCCCATGACAGAGGGGGAGTTCACGGATGCCGAGTCCTCGGCATCCGCCCGCCCGATCCCGGGAGAACTCGTGTCAGATCTTCGCTCTACCCCGCTCGCCGACCGTCACGCGGTGCTCGGCGCCTCGTTCACCGACTTCGGCGGCTGGTCGATGCCGGTGCGCTACACGTCTGATCTCGCCGAGCACCACGCCGTGCGCACCGCGGCGGGCCTCTTCGACATCTCGCACATGGCCGAGTTCCGTGTGGAGGGTCCGGGAGCGGGCGCCTACCTGGATGCCGCACTCGCGGGCCGCCTGTCGACCCTCGCCGTCGGCAAGGCGAAGTACTCGCTGCTGCTCGCGCCTGCCGGCGGGATCATCGACGATCTCATCGTCTACCGCCTGACGCTCGACGCCTACCTGGTCGTCGCCAACGCGGGCAACCGGGAGCCGGTCGCAGGCGCCCTCGCCGAGCGGGCGGTCGCGTCCACCGATGTCACCGTCGCCGACGTATCCGACGACTACGCGCTCCTGGCCCTCCAGGGACCGGCTGCCGCGGCTGTGCTGCGCGCCGTCGCGGGGTTGACGGACGTCGAGCCCGCGATCGACGACCTCCGCTACTACGCGTGGGCGGCGGCGCGGTTCGCCGGCGTCGACGTGCTGATCCTCCGCACCGGCTACACCGGCGAAGACGGCTTCGAGCTGCTCGCCCCCGCCTCCGTCGCGGTGCCGCTGTGGGATGCGGTCCTCGCCGCCGGCAGCGACCACGGGCTCGTCCCCGCGGGACTCGCGGCGCGCGACACGCTGCGCCTCGAAGCCGGCATGCCGCTCTACGGCCACGAGCTTTCGCTCGACACCCTGCCGGTGCAGGCGGGCCTCGGCCGCGTCGTCGCCGAAGACAAAGAGGCGTTCGTCGGCAAGGGCGCCGTCGCCCCCGCAGACGCGCCCGTGCTCGTCGGGCTCACCGCCGAGGGGCGCCGCGCCGGCCGCGCCGGGTATGCCGTGGTGGATGCCGCCGGCACCCCGGTCGGCGAGATCACCTCGGGCGCCCTCAGCCCCACGCTCGGCCACCCGATCGCGATGGCCTACGTGGCACCCGCCGCGAGCGCCGTCGGCACCGCACTCTTCCTGGATGTGCGGGGAACCCGCATCCCCGCCACCGTGACCGCACTGCCTTTCTACCGGAGGACGACATGACCGATCTGACCGCCCTGCATTACACCGACGAGCACGAGTGGATCGCCCTCGACGGCGATGTCGCCACCATCGGGGTGACCGACTACGCCGCCGACAAGCTGGGCGACGTCGTGTTCGTCGAGCTGCCGTCCGTCGGCACGACCGTCACCGCCGGTGACGTCTGCGGTGAGATCGAATCGACCAAGTCGGTCGGCGAGCTCTATGCGCCGCTCAGCGGCGAGGTCGTCGAGATCAACGACGCCGTCGTCGACGACCCCTCGCTCGTCAACGCCTCGGCCTTCGGCGACGGCTGGCTCATCAAGGTGCGCGTGGATGCCGCGGATGTCGACGCCCTCATGGACCGCGACGCGTACGTCGCGCTCACGGGCGGCGAGGCGTGAGCGCCGCGTTCTCCGAGCGCCACATCGGGACCGACGCCGCCGCCCAGCGGCAGATGCTCGACGCCCTCGGTTATCCGAGCGTCGACGCACTCGTCGAGCGGGCGGTGCCGGCATCCATCCACGTCG
>JACEFY010000374.1 GCA_016807485.1 Stenotrophomonas maltophilia
CCGACGATGACCAGGCCGGCCGTGCCGCCGACGATCCACCACATCAGCTTGCTACGGCGGCGGCGGGCGAGCTGCCGCTGGTATTCGGCGAGCTTCTCCTGCTTCTGCAGGTCGCGCTGCTGCTTGACGGTGAGTTCGATCTTCGCCTGTGTCGCGGGGTTCCCGCTCTGGCGCTTGTTCGAAGAAGTCGGGGTCATGGGAGTGATCTCGGCTCGTTTTCCGCCGGACCGAGTGTCCGGACGGTCTCGATTCTATTCGGCCGAATGCGGGCACAGGCTGGGAGGTCGGTAAGATCGACCTGCTCTCGAATCGTTTCGAGGCGCCTCGCTCTCGCCTCCCCACCTCGTCTGGACACCGTGCTCGACACCGCATCCATCCCTGTTCCGAACGATCCCCGACGTGTTTCGTCGCCCACCGGCGCCATCCGCACGATCGGCGCCAACCCGGCGACGGCGCCCATCGTGCTGCATCCCGGCGACGCCATCTCGACCGCGCGCCGCGTGGTCTACATCATCCTGCTGGGGGCCCTCACGGCCCTCGGCCCGTTCACGATCGACCTCTACCTGCCCGCCTTCCCGGTGCTGCAGGAGGATTTCCGCACGAGCGCGGCCGCGATCCAGCTCACCCTCACCGGAACCATGATCGGCTTCGCGCTCGGGCAGCTCATCGTCGGACCGCTTAGCGACAAGGTCGGGCGGCGCATCCCGCTGCTCGCCGTGACGGCGCTCCACGTCGTCGCGAGCGTCGCCGCGGCGCTCGCGCCCAGCCTCGAGCTGCTCAGCGTCGCGCGGGTCGCGATGGGCATGGGAGCTGCGGCCGGCGGCGTGGTGGCGATGGCGATCGTCCGGGATCTCTTCGGCGGGCGGCGGCTCGTCGTCATGCTCAGCCGCCTCGCCCTCATCTCCGGCGTGGCGCCGGTCGTGGCGCCGCTCATCGGGTCGGCCCTGCTCACGGTCATGTCGTGGCGCGGTATCTTCGTCGTCCTCGCGGTGTACGGCGCCGTCATGCTCGTCTCGGCGATCGCGCTCGTGCCCGAGACACTGCCGCCCGCCCGCCGTCAGGATCGCGGCGCGACGACCGTGCGCCAGCGATACCAGAGCGTCTTCAGCGACCGCGTCTTCATCGGGGTGCTGATCATCGGCGCGATGGCCTTCAGCGGATTGTTCTCCTACCTGTCGGCCTCGTCGTTCCTCTTCCAGGAGACCTACGACTTCAACGCGCAGCAGTACGGACTGCTCTTCGCCGTCAACTCCGTCGGCCTCGTCATCGGCGTGCAGGCGGCATCGCGCCTCGCGGCGCGGTTCGGTCCGCAGTGGGTGCTCGCGTTCTCCACCGCGGCACTTCTCGTCGCGGCGATCGCCATCGTCGTCACCGACCAGCTGGGCCTCGGCCTCTGGGGAACGATCGTGCCGCTCTTCGTGTTCATGAGCGCCTGCGGATTCACCTTCCCGTGCGTCCAGGTGCTCGCGCTCGACCGCCACGGGAAGGCGGCCGGCACGGCGGCATCCATCCTCGGAGCCTGCAACTTCGGTGTCGCGGGCCTCATCTCGCCGATCGTCGGCTGGATCGCGAAGGATGCCGGCATCACCGCCACCACGATGGCCTCGGTCATGGCGGGGTGCGCCGTCCTCGGGGTGCTGTCGCTGTGGCTGATCGTGCGTCCGCGGACCGTCGAGCGCCTCGCCCCCTGAGCCGTCGTGCACAATGGGTCGATGACCTCGCAGCGCGGCGCCGACCGGATCACCGACCTCGAGATCACGATCGGGCTCCGATGGCTCGTCGTCGGGGTCGTGCTGATCGTCGGCGCCGTCGTCCTCGGCATCCTGGTGGCCTTCGACGTCGAGCTCATCGACGTGGATGCCTGGTGGAACACGTACGTGGGCACGTACTCGACCGCTCTCCTCTGGCTGTCGCTGACGCTCAACGTGCTCGGCGGAGGATGGGTGGCGACGCTCGCCGTTCCGCTCGCGCTGGCCCTCCTCCTCGTGATCTTCGGTCGGCGGTGGTCGGCGGTGTACTTCCTGGCGGCGTCGGTCGCCAGCGCACTGCTCGTGCAGCTGCTGAAAGGGACGTTCGGCCGCGCGCGACCGGAAGACATGCTCGTCCTCTCCGACCACGGATCGTTCCCCTCGGGGCACACCGCGAACGCCGCCACGATGGCCGCCGTGGCGGTGCTGCTCTTCCCGCGGCTGTGGGTGTTCCTCGTGGGGTCGGCGTGGGTGCTGTTCATGGCGCTCGGCCGCACACTCGCACACGCGCACTGGATGACCGACACGGTGGGGGGCACGCTCGTCGGCATCGGCGCCGC
>JACEFY010000375.1 GCA_016807485.1 Stenotrophomonas maltophilia
GGTCGTCTCATCGCTCGACATGCTCCCGGTCGAGTGCGTTGTGCGCGGGTACCTCACGGGGTCGGGCTGGGCCGAATACCGCACGTCGGGCACGGTCTGCGGTATCCCGCTGCCGGACGGCCTCGGCGACGGCGATCGCCTGCCCGAGCCCATCTTCACGCCCGCGTACAAGGCGCCGTTGGGAGAGCACGACGAGAACATCTCGTTCGCGCAGACCGTCGATCTCACCGCGGCGGTGCCCCTCGAACTCGACCTCACCGGCCTGCCGGTGGGCACGTACACGGCGCGGATCTCGTCGACCGCCCCCACGACCGGCGCCATCTGGAGTACGACCGGCTTCGGCGAAGGATCCGACTTCGCCTGGTTCGTCGCGGCAGAGGCGCTCACCGCGCCCGCGCTCATCGCCGTGGCGGCCGGGCCCTCTCCGGTGCTGACGCTGGCGGCATCCGGCGACGCCGACCAGCAGGTGCAGCTCGTGGCGAATGCCGGTGCCGGCGCGACGCAGGAGATCACCGTGCCCGCCGGTCGGCCTATGACGGTGCCCGTCGAGCCCGGTCAGGTCTACCGGATCGTGCCGGGTGCGGGCGGGGTGCGCGCGGCGATCGTCTACAGCGGCGGTGGTCAGCTCGCCGGATACCCCGTGCCCGCCGGAGATGTGGCGGCGGCGTCGATCGAGGTCTTCCCGCGCTGAGTCCGAGCTGAGCCCGCGGGCGTCCGTCGGTCAGAAGCGGAACCGGTCGGGCCCGAGGTCCCAGGGGTCGCGATCGAGATACTCCGCCGCCGCACGGAAGACGCATCCCTCGATCATCATGCGCCGGTGCAGGTCGTCGTTGCGGTGCAGGTGACTGAGCCGTTCGATGGGGAGTCGGTAGAGGATGATGCGGCGCTCGTCCGTGAGGACGGTCCACCGGGGGATGCCGGTCTCGCCCGACGCGGGGGGCATGAGGCCCACCTCGAACCGCACGTCGCGCAGCTCCGGCCACGCGCTGCGCAAGAATTCCGCCGCGCTTCCCACGGCAAGGTCGAAGCGTTCGCCGCGGGTCTCCAGCGGCGGGAGCGGGGGTCGCACGACGGGGCTGCGATCGTCGCGCCCGTGCCGCCCGTGCCGGGTCGGACGTCGCGCCGGCTGTGCCGCACGGCGCCTCACCTGCGCCCCATCCCTGCCATGACGCCATCCTAGTTCGGCGCGGCATCCGGCCGGGCCCGAGGCCGGCGGGTACCGTGGGCGCAATGCGCGAAAGACTCTGCTCCAAGGTGGCCTGTGCCCGCGAGGCCGTGACGACGCTGACCTACGACTACGGCGACCAGATGGCCGTCGTCGGCCCGCTCGGCGGAATCGACGACCCGCACGCGCACGACCTGTGCGCCATCCACACCGAGCGGATGTCGGTTCCGCAGGGGTGGACCGTCGTGCGGCACGAGACCCTGCGCGTCTGACCCGCTCCCGGATGGGACAATAGGCGGATGGCCACTCCCACCGTCTCCGCTCCGATCGTCGACTCCGCCGCGGACTTCGTCGTCGCCGACCTGTCGCTCGCGGCAGCCGGACGTCACCAGCTGCGTCTCGCCGAGAACGAGATGCCGGGCCTCATGGCGCTCCGTGAGGAGTTCGGGCCGACGCAGCCGCTGGCCGGTGCCCGCATCGCCGGATCGCTGCATATGACGGTCCAGACCGCCGTGCTCATCGAAACCCTTGTCGCCCTCGGCGCGCAGGTGCGGTGGGCCAGCTGCAACATCTTCTCCACTCAGGATGAGGCCGCCGCGGCGGTGGCCGTCGGGCCGCACGGCACCGTGGAGAACCCCGCCGGCATCCCCGTCTTCGCGTTCAAGGGCGAGACCCTCGAGGAGTACTGGGCGCTCGCCGACCGCATCTTCGACTGGTCGGCGGAGGGCTTCGACGGACCGAACCTCATCCTCGACGACGGCGGCGATGCGACCCTCCTCGTCCACAAGGGCGTCGAGTTCGAGAAGGCGGGCGCCGTCCCCGAGGCCACCGAAGCGGACTCGGCCGAATACCGCATCGTGCTGGAGACCCTCCGCGCGAGCCTCGCCCGCGACCCGCAGCGCTTCACCCGCATGGCCGCGGGCATCATCGGAGTCACCGAGGAGACCACCACCGGGGTGCACCGGCTGTACGAGCTGCACGCCGCGGGGAAGCTGCTGTTCCCCGGGATCAACGTCAACGACTCGGTGACGAAGTCGAAGTTCGACAACAAGTACGGCATCCGCCACTCGCTGCCCGACGGCATCAACCGCGCCACCGACGTGCTCGTCGGCGGCAAGGTGGCCTTCATCGTCGGCTACGGC
>JACEFY010000038.1 GCA_016807485.1 Stenotrophomonas maltophilia
CGGCACGGCGATGACGGCGGCATCGTCGCCGGGTCCGACGGCGGCGCGTGAGAGGTCGCCGACGATGTCGAGGATGCGTGACAGGAGGGCTTGTTCGGAGAGATCCCCCACGGTCTGCGCGCTCTCGTTCTGCATCCCCCCACGGTAGCCTGGAGCCGTGTCCCGACTGCGTTCCTCCGTGCTCCTCCTCGCCGCCGCCGTCGTCGCGGCGGGCCTTTCCGGATGCAGCGCCACGGTCGCGATGACCCCGGCATCCGGCTCGAACGATCCCGCGTGCGCAGCCGTCACCGTGCGGCTCCCCGATCGCCTCGACGGCCAGGACCGCCGCTGGACCGACGCGCAGGCGACGGGCGCCTGGGGCTCCCCGACCACCGTGCTTCTGACGTGCGGTGTCGCAGCGCCGGGCCCCTCGACGCTCCCCTGCCAGAGCGCGGGCGGCGTCGACTGGCTCATCGACGATTCCGCGGCGCCGAACTACCGCTTCACGACGTTCGGGCGCACGCCCGCCGTGGAGGTGTACCTCGACTACGACGTCGTGAGCGCGCGGACCGTGCTCGACGCGCTCGGGCAGGCCGTCCAGCAGCTGCCGGCCGACGGCAGCGCCTGCACGGAGCGCCCGGCCGCCTGAGGGCGCGTCAGCGCGTGCCGGCGAGTTCGATGAGCTCGCTGATGAGCTCGGGATAGCTCATGCCGGATGCGATCCAGCAGGTCGGGAACATCGAGATCGGCGTGAAGCCGGGCATGGTGTTGACCTCGTTGACGAAGAACTCCGTGCCGGTGAAGAAGAAGTCGACACGGGCCAGGCCTTCGCCTCCGACGGCCTCGAAGGCGCGCGCGGCGATGCGCTGCATTTCGGCGAGTTCGCCGGGCTGCAGGTCGGCGGGGCAGACCAGGTCGATACCGGGCGCATCGAGGTACTTCGCCTCGAAGTCGTAGAACTCGCGGCCCGAGATCACGATCTCACCCGCCACGCTCACCCGGGGCCCGGCCCCGTCCCGCCCCTGCAGCACACCGCACTCGACCTCGCGGCCGCTGACCGCCTGCTCGACGAGCACGGTGCCGTCTTCGGCGAAGGCCGTCGCGAGCGCGGCATCGAGCTCATCCCACTGGGACACCTTCGACACGCCGACGCTCGACCCGGCACGCGCCGGCTTGACGAAGGCGGGGAGGCCGAGCGCGCGGATGCGGCGCTCCCAGAGCGCCCGGTCACGGTCGAGGTCGCGCCGGGTCACCGTCACCCACGGCACCACCGGCACGCCGGCCGACTTCAGGATGCTCTTGGTCGTGTGCTTGTCCATCCCGATCGCCGACATCAGCAGGCCCGCGCCGACGTACGGGAGGTCGAGCAGCTCGAGGAAGCCCTGGATGGTGCCGTCCTCGCCGAAGCGGCCGTGCAGGATCGGGAAGACCACGTCGATGTCCCCGAGCGAGCGGACGCCGTCGGCATCCGACACTTTCAGCTCGCGCGACAGCGTCGAATCGGGCCACACGATGCGGGTGCCGTTGTCGCGGACCTCCGGCAGGTGTCCCGGATCGAGGGCGAACTTGTCGGGCTCGTCGTCTTCCAGGATGAAGGCGCCGTCACGGGTGATCCCGATCGGGATCACGCGGAACCGCTCGCGATCAATCGCGCGCAGCACTCCCCCGGCCGTTGCGGAACTGATCGAGTGCTCGCTGGAGCGACCGCCGAAGAGCACCGCCACCGCCGTCTTGTGCATTCTGGGTCCTCTCACCCTTGGGCTTGTCGTCCGTCGTCAGGTGCGGAGCGATGTCGCGCGGATCCATGGTGCCGTCCAGCACCATCTTCACCTGCTCCACGATGGGCATGTGCACGCCCGCCTCCCGGGCGAGCTGGAGGATCGGCGCCACCGACGCCAAACCCTCCGCGGTCTGGTTCATCTGCTTGACGACGTCCTGGAAGCTGTAGCCCTGCCCGAGCAGGCGGCCCGCCGTGTTGTTCCGGCTGAGCGGCGACTGGCAGGTGGCGATCAGGTCGCCGAGGCCCGCGAGACCCTGCAGGGTCTCCGGCTGCGCGCCCTGCGCGACCGCGAAATCGGTCATCTCGACGAGACCGCGCGTGATGATGGATGCCTTCGTGTTCTCGCCGTAGCCGACGCCGTCGACGATCCCGATGGCCACCGCGATGAGGTTCTTGAGCACGCCGCCGAACTCGGTGCCGATGACGTCGGTGTTCACGAACGTCCGGAAATAGGAGTTCCTGGCACGGAGCGCGACCGCTTCCGCCGTATCGCGACTCATCGAGGAGATCACCGCGGCGGTCGGCTGCTCGCGCGCGATCTCGAGGGCGAGGTTGGGGCCGGATGCGACCGCGATGCGCGCCGGATCGCAGTGCAGCTCCTGCGCGATCACCTGGCTCATCCGCAGGCCCGTGCGCTTCTCGACGCCCTTCATGAGCGAGACGATCGGCGCGTCCGTCTGCGCGACGAGCGGCCGGACGGCCTTGAGGTTCTGGCGGAGGGCCTGGCTGGAGATGGCCAGATACACCTGGCTGGCGCCGTCGAGCGCTTCCGAGAGGTGGCTGGTGGCCGACATCGTGCGCGGGAGGTTGATGCCGGGCAGGTACTCGCTGTTGCGCTTGCCCTCCTGGATCTCCTGCGCCATCTCGGCCCGCCGCGCCCACATCACCACGTGCGCGCCGCCGTCGGCGAGGACCTTGCCGAAGGTCGTGCCCCAGCTCCCCGAGCCGATGACGGCGACCCGAGGCAGTGCGGAGTCCGCTCTACGGTTCAAGGCGGCCCGTCTCCTTCTGACCGTGCGCCGACGGATTCCAGCGTTCCGCCGGGGGCGTGAGTCCGCGCAGTTCTCCGAGAAGTCCGGCGACATCCGCCATCACCACGTCGGTCGCCGCCACGAGCTTCGCGGGACCGGCCGCTCCCCGGAACTCCGACAGGTCGGTCGCAGGTCCCAGGCGCACCTGCACGCGACGGCGCGGCGGCCACACGCGCAGCTTGCCGTAGCGCGGCATGATCTTCTCGACACCCCACGTCGCGACCGGGATCACCGGGATGTCTCCGGCCAACGCGAGGCGGACGGCGCCGGTCTTGCCGCGCATGGGCCAGAGGTCGGGGTCGCGCGTCAGCGTGCCCTCCGGGTAGACGATCACCCCGCGGCCGTGCTCGACGAGGCTCTCGGACTGCTCGAGGGTCTGCTTGGCCGCCGCCGCGGACGACGATCGCGCGACGGGCACCATCCCGGTGGCGCGCAGCGCCCATCCGAGCACCGGCACCCGGAAGAGACTCTCCTTCGCCATGAACCGCGGCGCGCGTCCCAGTCGCCAGGTCGCGACGGCGATGATGAGCGGGTCGAACTCGCTGTAGTGGTTCGGAGCGAGCACGTACGGCCCGTCCATCGGCAGGTGCTCACCGCCGGAGATCTCGATCTTCGCGAACCATCCCGTCACCGGGACGACGATCGCCGCGAGCGGCCAGAAGACCGTCGGACGGGACTTCTCCGCCGAGGCCCGCCGACGACCGGCGCCTGCCATCCCCGTCATCCGACGACGTCGAAGTCGGCGCCGAGGTCGGTGAGCTTGTCGAGGAACTTCTCGTACCCACGGCGGATGATGTCGACGTTGCGCACCGTCGAGGTGCCCTCGGCCGCGAGTGCCGCGATGACGTACGAGTAGCCGCCGCGGAGGTCGGGCACGACGACGTCGGCACCGTGCAGCGGCGTCGGGCCGTTGATGACGGCGGCCTGCTCGAGCGCCCGACGCGGCACGCGCCGAGCGGGGTCGGCGATGCCCTCGGGGTGCACCACGATGTCGGCGCCCATCTGGACGAGCGCGCGCGTGAAGCCGAGCCGGTTCTCGTACACCGTCTCGTGCACGATCGAGGTGCCCTCGGCCTGCGTGAGCGCGACGATGAGCGGCTGCTGCCAGTCGGTCATGAAACCGGGGTGCACATCGGTCTCGACGACGACGGGCTTGAGTGCTCCGCCGCGGCGGAAGCGGATGCCGTCCTCGGCGATGTCGAAGTCGCCGCCGGCTTTCCGGAAGACGTTGAGGAAGGTGAGCATCTCCTGCTGCTTGGCTCCGCCGACGAAGATGTCGCCGTCGGTGGCGAGAGCAGCGCAGGCCCACGAGGCGGCTTCGTTCCGGTCGAAGATGCACCGGTGGTCGTAGCCGCGCAGCGAATCGACGCCCTCGATGAAGATGACGCGGTTCGGCTCGTACGAGATGATCGCGCCCATCTTCTGCAGGACCGCGATGAGATCCATGATCTCCGGCTCGATGGCGGCGTTGCGGAGCTCGGTCGTGCCCTTCGCACGGACCGCCGTGAGAAGCACCTGCTCGGTGGCTCCGACGCTCGGATACGGCAGCTCGATGTCGGCGCCGGTCAGGCCCTCGGCCGGAGCCGAGAGGCGGATGCCGCTCGGCAGCTTCTCGACCGTCGCCCCGAACGCACGGAGCGCGTCGAGGTGGAAGTCGATGGGGCGATCGCCGATGCGGCATCCGCCGAGGTCGGGGATGAAAGCCTGTCCCAGGAGGTGCAGCAGCGGTCCGCAGAAGAGGATCGGGATGCGGGAGGCCCCCGCGTGCGCGTCGATCTCCTCGAAGTGCGCTGACACGGCGCCGCTCGGGTCGAGCCGCAGCACACCGTCGCCGTCGTCGTCCACGGTCACCCCGTGCACCTCGAGCAGCGAGCGGACCACGTGCACGTCGCTGATGTCGGGGACATCGCGCAGCACGCTCACCGTGTCGCCCAGGAGCGAGGCGACCATCGCCTTGGTGGCGAGGTTCTTCGCTCCCTTGACCTCGATGCGGCCCGAGAGCGGTCGCCCGCCGCGGATCGTGAGGGCTTGGCCCGGCGTCACGTTGCCGCCCGAACCCGGGTGGGACGACGCCGACTCGCTGAGAAGGGTATTCATCGAGGGAAACCTCACTTGTATCTCGAGGATGCAGCTTCACCCCGGGTGCGGGGCGTGCTTCGGGCTACGGGACGGGGATCGTCCGTGGCCGCCACGCCTCACGGCGCGCCTCGAACTGCGCGATCTTTTCCTCGTTGCGCAGTGTGAGCCCGATGTCGTCGAGCCCTTCGAGGAGCCGCCACCTAGTGTAATCGTCGATCTGGAAACCGACTCGGAGGTCACCCAGCACGGCGGTGCGCTCCTGGAGGTCGACGGTCATCTCCGCCCCGGGCTGCGCCTGGATGGCCGCCCAGATGGCTTCGACGTCGGCCTCGGAGACCACACCGGTGACGAGGCCCTGCTTGCCGGCGTTGCCGCGGAAGATGTCGGCGAACTTCGGGCTCAGCACGACGCGGAAGCCGAAGTCGCGGAGCGCCCAGACCGCGTGCTCGCGGCTGGAGCCGGTGCCGAAGTCGGGCCCGGCGACGAGGATCGATGCGCCCTGGTAGGCCGGCTGGTTGAGGACGAAGTCGGGGTCCTGGCGCCAGTTGGCGAAGAGCGCGTCGTCGAAGCCGGTCTTGGTCACCCGCTTGAGATAGACCGCCGGGATGATCTGGTCGGTGTCGACCGCCGACCGCTCGAGCGGGGCGGCGATGCCGGTGTGGGTGGTGAACTTCTCCATGTCAGGCCTCCACGTTCTGGATCGCGGGAAGGTCGCTCGGGCTCGCCAGACGACCCAGGACCGCGGTCGCCGCCGCGACGAGCGGCGAGACCAGATGCGTGCGCCCGCCCTTGCCTTGACGTCCCTCGAAGTTGCGGTTGCTCGTCGACGCGCACCGCTCGCCGGGCGCGAGCTGGTCGGGGTTCATCCCGAGGCACATCGAGCAGCCGGCGAAGCGCCACTCGGCGCCGAACTCGGTGAAGACCTTGTCGAGCCCCTCGGCTTCGGCTTCCAGACGCACCCGGGCGGAACCGGGGACGACCATCACGCGCACGCCGTCGGCCTTCCGGCGCCCCTCGATGATCGACGCGAACTGCCGGAGGTCCTCGATGCGGCTGTTCGTGCACGAACCCATGAAGACGGCATCCACCGGGACGGCTTTCAGCGGCGTGCCGGCGGTGAGGTCCATGTACTCCAGCGCGCGCTCCGCGGCCGCCCGCTCGTTCGGGTCGGTGAAGGACGCCGGGTCGGGCACGACGTCGCTGAGCGACACACCCTGCCCGGGGTTGGTGCCCCACGTGACGAACGGCTCGAGCTCGGCGGCATCGAGGAAGACCTCGGCGTCGTAGACGGCTCCCTCATCCGACGGCAGGGTCCGCCAGTAGGCGACGGCGTCGTCCCAGTCGGCCCCCTGCGGGGCGTGCGGCTTGTCCTTGACGTAGGCGAATGTCGTCTCGTCGGGTGCGATCATCCCGGCGCGCGCGCCGGCCTCGATCGACATGTTGCACATCGTCATGCGCCCCTCCATGGAGAGGGAGCGGATGGCGGAGCCCCGGAATTCGAGCACGTAGCCCTGGCCGCCGTTGGCGCCGATCTTCGCGATGATGGCGAGGATGATGTCCTTGGCGGTGACGCCCGGCTTCAGCTCGCCCTCGACCGTGATCGCCATCGTCTTGAACGGGGTGAGCGGCAGGGTCTGGGTCGCCATGACGTGTTCGACCTCGCTCGTGCCGATGCCGAAGGCCATCGCACCGAACGCGCCGTGCGTCGAGGTGTGGCTGTCGCCGCAGACGACGGTGATGCCCGGCATCGTGAGGCCGAGCTGAGGGCCCACGACGTGGACGATCCCCTGCTCCTTATCACCGAGCGAGTGCAGGCGCACGCCGAACTCCTCGGCGTTGCGCCGGAGGGTGTCGATCTGCGTGCGGCTGGTGAGATCGGCGATGGGCTTGTCGATCTCGAGCGTCGGCGTGTTGTGGTCTTCCGTCGCGATCGTGAGGTCGACGCGGCGCAGCGGCCTCCCCTCGGCGCGCAGGCCGTCGAACGCCTGGGGGCTCGTCACCTCGTGCACGAGGTGCAGGTCGATGTAGATGAGGTCGGGCTGGCCGTCTTCGCCCTTCACGACGAGGTGGTCGTCCCAGACCTTCTCAGCCAGTGTGCGCGGATTCTCGGGGATGGCAGTGCTCATGATGACTCGTTCTCCTGACGTCGGATGTGCCCGCGAAGGACTCCGCGACGAGAGTGGGCTCAGAGCGAGATCTCGTCGCGGCCGCTAAGGAGGAGTCGGGCGATCCGCACGAACGTCACATTACCACCGCGACGCTCGCGTCAGCGGCCGTCGACGGTCGGCGGCGTGCCCTTCTCCTCGGCCACCGCCTGGGCCGCCTCGCGTGGAGTGTCCGTCGCGGCGACGGCGGCGGCGCGGTCTTCTCGCGAGGATGCGACGAGGCTCGCGATCGTCGCGACGGTCATCGAGGCGACGATGACACCCAGCGACATCCAGGTCGAGATCTCGGGCGCCCACTCGATGTGCTCGCCGCCGTTGATGAAGGGGAGCTCGTTCTCGTGCATCGCGTGCAGCACGAGCTTGACCCCGATGAAGGCGAGGATGAACGCGATGCCGTAGTGCAGGTACTTGAGTCGGTCGAGCAGATCGCCGAGGAGGAAGTAGAGCTGGCGGAGCCCCATGAGGGCGAACAGGTTCGCGGTGAAGACGATGAAGGGACTCTGGGTGATGCCGAAGATCGCGGGGATCGAATCGAGCGCGAACAGCAGATCGGTCACGCCGATCGCCGCGAAGACGATGATCATCGGGGTGAACATCTTCTTGCCGCCCACGACGGTGCGCACCTTCGCTCCGTCGTACTCCTCGGAGATGTCGACCGTGCGCCGCAGGAGGCGCACGATGAAGCTCTCCTGCTTGACGTCGGCATCGTGGTCGCCGCCGGGGAACGCCTGACGCCACGCGGTGTACACCAGGAACGCGCCGAAGATGTAGAAGACCCAACTGAACTGCTCGATGATCGCGGCGCCCGCGAGGATGAAGAGCCCACGCAGGATCAGCGCGATGATGATGCCCACCATGAGCACCTCCTGCTGATACCGGCGCGGTACCGAGAACTGCGCCATGATCAGCACGAAGACGAACAGGTTGTCGATGGACAGGCTGTATTCGGTGAGCCAGCCCGCGATGAACTGTCCGGCGTACTCCCCGCCCGCGAAGAACCACATGAGCCCCGCGAAGATGAGCGCGAGGGTGACGTAGAAGATCACCCAGAGCGTCGACTCGCGCGTCGAAGGGATGTGCGGACGCTTCAGGATGAGCAGCAGATCGGCGACCAGGATGGCTGTCAAGACGACGAGCGAGCCGATCTCGAACCAGACGGGGAGCTCCATGCGGGCCTTTCGAGGGATGACGGAACGTCGCGCACAAGAGTACCCCGCCGCCTCGGCCGGCCTCGGCGCGCTTCGGCGGCCGAGGTGCCCAGTACCACGCGGGAGCCGCCCGCGCAACGGCGCGCGCCGTCACGACCGGCGGCGTAGCGTCGACAGCGACACGAGCGGGTGAGCCATGGTCCTCTGCCATTATGTCGTCGTCGACGGCGAGCGTTACTTCGTCCCGGAATCGACCGGCATCGAAGCGGTCAGCGACGAGTTGCTGCAAGCGGTGCACTCCGGAGGGGCCTACGTCTCCCTCGGCGTCTCGGATGCCGGCTACACCGACGTCCTGGTGACGTCATCGACTCCCATCCGCATCGAGCATGTGAGCTCGGACGACGATGACGACCCGACCTGCGAAGAGCCGGGAACGCGCGAGGAGGTCGACCCGGGTTGGTGGCTCTGACCGACGCTCACGGTGCGAGGTCCGGCGCCGAGCGGATGCCGAACTCGCGGCGGAGGGCGCTTCGCGCGGCGTGCCACCCGGCCAGCCCGTGCACGCCCGGTCCCGGAACGGTCGACGCCGACGCCAGGTAGACCCCGGGGATCGGCGTGCGCCACGGGTCGGACCGCAGCACCGGGCGCCGGACAAGCTGACCGAACGTCGGCGCCCCGGCGGAGATGTCACCACCGATGTGATTGGGATTGAGGCGCTCCATATCGGCGGCGGAGAGCGAGCTGGTCGCCAGAATGGCGTCGCGGAATCCCGGGGCGAACCGTTCGACCTGCGCGATGATCGCCTCGGCGCGATCGAGGGTACTCCCGGCCGGCACATGCGTGTAGGTCCAGAGCGTGTGCGAGCCGACCGGTGCCCGTGTCGTGTCGAACAGCGACGGCTGCGCGGCGAGGACATACGGCCGAACCGGGTGCCCGCCACGGCGGACCTCGTTCTCGGCTGCGACCATCTCGCGGCGCGTTCCGCCGAGGTGCAGGGTCCCGGCGCGGCTTAGTTCGGGATCGGCCCACGGCACCGGGGCGCTCAACGCGAAGTCAACCTTCGCCACCCCTCCGCCGTAGCGGAATCGTTCCATCGTACGTCGGTGGGCTGCGTTCAGCAGCGGCCCCGCCATCCGGACGAAGGCACGCGGCGTGACATCGAGGATGACCGCTCTCGCCCCTGGCAGGTCGGCGAGGGAGCCGACCTCGTGATCCGTCACCACATGGCCGCCGTGCGCGACCAGATCGGAAACGAGAGCGTCGACGATCGCGCCGCTGCCGCCGACGGGGAGCGGCCAGCCGTCGGCGTGCGCATACGTGGTGAGGACGAGCCCCGCGGCTGCGGCGGCGGGGCCGGGCTGGTGGAGGCTCGTGTGGGCGGCGGCCCCGGTGAGCAGCGCGGGAGCGGCTTCCTCTCGGAAGCGCAGATTCCAGCCGGGCCCGCCCTGCTCGAGCGCTCGTGCGGCGAACGCGACAGCGGCGCCCAGCCCGGGCGGGACGCGCAGCAGCGACCCGCCGGTGAGCGCGGCGATCGCCGCGGAACGCTCGACGAGCGGCCGCAGGAGCCGTGCATACGCCGGCCCGTCGACACCGAGGTGCTCGGCGGTCCTCGCGAGGTCGCGATAGGCGAGTGCGGACCGTCCTGCCGTCAGCGGCTGCGCGAACGACACCTCCGGCACGACGAACGGAATTCGCTCGCGAAGGCCGAAATCGCGGAAGAAGCGCGAAGTGAACGCGAGCGGATGCACCGCGGAACCGACGTCGTGCGCGAAACCGGGGAGCGTCAGCTGGCGCGTCGCCGCTCCCCCGCCCGGCCATCCGGAGCGCTCGTAGACACGCACGCCGAGACCGGCTCGCGCGAGGACGACCGCCGCGGCGAGTCCGTTGGGGCCGGCGCCCACGACGACGACATCCAGCGGACGCTCTCGGCGTGGAGTCATGCGCTCACCGCCTCCCGCCTGCTCGTGTCGCGGACACTCATCGGAGACGAGAAAAGCCCGCCCGATGGGCGAGCTTTTCTCGTGTTGGTGACCCCAGCGGGATTCGAACCCGCGTTACCGCCGTGAGAGGGCGGCGTACTAGGCCGCTATACGATGGGGCCCTATCCTCCGGAATGCTCCGCAGGCAACCGTTCGATTATGCCATGCCCGGGCGGTCTCGGCAAAATCGTCCCGAACCCTTGCCGAGCGGGGTATGGCGGCGTTGACTGAACCCCATGCGCGTCACGAAGCACGAACATGCCTGCCTCCGCCTCGAACTCGAGAACCGGACGCTGGTGATCGACCCCGGCTCGTTCACCCTCCCCCTCGCGGAGCTGCGGCACGTCGTCGCCGTCGTGCTCACCCACGAGCACGCAGACCATTGGACGCCCGAGCATCTCGCCCGCATCCACCACCAGTTCCCGGACGTCCCCGTGTACGCTCCCGCCGGGGTCGCCGCGGCCGCGGCCGGCGAGAAGATCACCGTGGTCGCTCCGGGTGACATCGTCACCGCAGGCCCCTTCCGCCTGGAGTTCTTCGGCGGTCGCCACAGCGTCATCCACTCGTCGATCCCCGTGGTCGACAACGTCGGCGTGCTGGTCAACGATGCGTTCTACTACCCCGGCGACTCGTACACCGTCCCCGGAAAGGCCACGGTCGACCTCCTGGCCGCACCGGTGGGCGCCCCGTGGCTGAAGATCGGCGAG
>JACEFY010000376.1 GCA_016807485.1 Stenotrophomonas maltophilia
GGCGCCCGGTGCGCGCAATTCAGGCGGGCAGGCTGTCCCGAGCGGGTTCTGGGCCCGAGGGGAGAGTTCTGCCTGAGTTGTGCGCGGCCCCGAGCGTGCAGCGGACCGCGGCCCCGCGCCGCGTCAGGCTGGGGGAGCGTCGGCGAACGCGACCTTCGGCACGAACACCAGCAGGATCGCGGCGAGGAAGCCGCCGGCGGCGCAGATCGCCCACACCGTGAGGTAGCCGCCGAGGGACGCCGCGGTCTCGCTGGCGACGACCCCCGCGCCGGCGGCGAGGACGACCCCGAACACGGCAGACGAGAACGTCCCGCCGATGGTCTTGGTGGTGTTCGTCAGGGCCGAGGAGATGCCGGTCTGTCCCCGGGGGGCGGCCGCGGCGGCCGCCGCGGGCATCGCGCCGACGAGGGCACCGCAGCCGAGCCCGGCGATCGACAGGTTGAGGAGCACCTGCCACAGCTCGAGGTGGAACGGCAGGAAGAGGGCGTAGCCCACGCCGACGAGGAGCGCGGCGACGATGAGGACGACCCGTGGGCTCGCCTTCCGCGACGTCACGGCGAACACGATCGCCCCGACGATGAGCGACACGAGGTAGACACCGATGATGTTCGAGCGTTCGGTCGCGTCGAGTCCGAGCCCGTAGCCGAGCGCCGGATCGGTGCCGGCATAGGTCGACAGTGGACCCTGGGCCCCGAGCAGGCTGATACCCACGAGGAACGCCGTGGCCTGCACGGGCCACATCTCCGGACGCCGGAGCACGCGGATGTCGACGGCCGGGTCGTCCTGGCGCAGTTCGAACCAGCCGAACACGACGAACACCGCGATGCCGGCGATGAGCAGCATCCACACCCACACCGCCCCCGGGCCGTTCAAGCGCAGGAAGGTGAGCGCACTCGTGACGAGGAGAAGGGCCATCGCGAGGAGCACGAATCCGCCGCTGTCGAGCGTGCGGCCCGGTTCGGGTGTCGACTCGGGCACGCCGATCCAGATGACGACCGCGACGAGGGTCACCGCGACGGCCGGAACGATGAGGGTCGCCGTGAGGTTCTCACCGGTCGCCGCGAAGATGCGGCCCGCCGCGAGCGCGCCGATGATCGCGCCCGCCTGGAGACCCACGACCAGGAGCCCCGCCGCACGCCGGGTCGTGGAGACCCCTCGGGACTGCGCCCGGCCGCGTTCGAAGATGAGCGCGATCTCCAGCGGCAGCCAGACCACGTAGAAGCCCTGCAGCGCCCACGCCACGAGGAAGCTCCAGAAGGACGTCGCGAACACGAGCCACCACGTCGCACCGGCTGTGAGCACCGCGGCGATCAGCAGGATGCGCTTGTGCCCGTACATGTCGCCGAGCTTCGCGAGGATCGGCACGACGAGCGCCGACAGCAGCAGCTGCGCGGCTTCGAACCAGTTGACGTCCGAATCGTGGATGCCGAGGGACACCACGATGTCGCTGAAGAGCGGCACGTAGTAGCCCTGCAGGATCCCGCTGACGATCTCGACGAGGATGAACCACCCGATGAGCCCGGCGGTGACGCCCACCGCGGACGTGCGCAGGGACGCCGTGGCGGAGGAGATGACACTCGGTCTCGGCGTGGTCGGCACGGCGACAGTCTAGGGGTGGCCCGGCCCTAGGCTGAGGAAATGGCTGACGGAACGACGAACGAGCGCGAAATACTGACCTGGAGCGGTTTCGGCGACGCGACACGGGAGCTCGCGCGGGAGATCATCGCCGACGGCTTCCTCCCCGACGTGGTCGTGGCGATCGCGCGGGGCGGGCTGCTCCCCGGTGGGGCGATCGCGTACGGACTCGGGGTGAAGAGCTGCGGCGCGCTGAACGTCGAGTTCTACACGGGCATCGGGACGGTGCTCGAGCATCCCGTGGTCCTCTCGCCCGACCTCGACCTGCCCTCGCTGGCGGGCAAGCGGGTGCTGCTCGTCGACGACGTCGCCGACAGCGGCCGGACCCTGGCGCTCGCCGTCGAGCTGCTGGCCGGACACGCGGTCGACGTGCGCTCGGTGTGCCTCTACACCAAGCCCCGATCGGTCGCCCGCCCCGACTTCGCCTGGCGTGAGACCGACCGGTGGATCGACTTCCCGTGGTCGGCTCGCGGATCGGTCGTCGAGGAGGATGCCGGAGCCACCGCGTGAGGGAGCGGATCGACCCCGAGTGGGCCGCGGCGCTCGCGCCGATGTCCGACGACATCGAGGCGATCGGTCGGCGTCTGCGCGCCGAGACCGCCGCCGGACGGACGTATCTGCCCGCGGACGA
This sequence comes from Stenotrophomonas maltophilia, assembly GCA_016807485.1. GTDB lineage: Bacteria > Actinomycetota > Actinomycetes > Actinomycetales > Microbacteriaceae > Microbacterium. The sequence continues at coordinate 2,267 of JACEFY010000376.1, forward strand.
CGTCATCCTCCGCGCGTTCGAACGCCCGCT
>JACEFY010000377.1 GCA_016807485.1 Stenotrophomonas maltophilia
GCGGGACGGCTGCGGTCAGCGCCGTTCGTGCGGAAGGACCTGCTTGAGCCGCTCGACCGGGGTGGCGGCAGGCGCCTCGTTGTAGGCGTTCGCGAGCTCCTGGCCGGACAGCGCGTGGATGGCCGTCATGATCTCGTCGGTGGCGAGGCGCCGTGCGCGACCGGATGACGCCGGGCCGTGTGCGGACAGGTCGATGGGCTCGCCGTAGCGGACCGTGACCCGGGGGCGCATCCGCGGCCACTTCGCACCGACGGGCATGGCTTCGTTCGTGCCGACGAGTCCGACCGGGACCACCTGGGCGCCGGTCTCGAGCGCAAGGAAGGCGACGCCGGTCCGCCCCTTGTAGAGGCGCCCGTCGAGCGAGCGGGTGCCTTCGGGATAGAGCGCGATCGCGCGTCCCGAAGCGAGGATGCGGCGCTGCTGATCGAGCGCTTCGAGAGCCGCCTGACCCGCTCCGCGCTCGACGGGTGTCGCGCCGATGGCGGTGAAGAAGTTGCGGCTCAGCCACCCCGAGATGCCGGAACCGTCGAAGTAGCTCGACTTGGCGAGGAAGTACACCGGGCGCGGGGCGAAGGCGGGGATGAGAAACGAATCGATGAACGACAGGTGGTTGCTCGCGAGAATCACCGGGCCCGTGCGCGGGACGTTGCGCCGTCCTTCGATGCGCGGGCGGTAGATCATCCGGGCCAAGGGTGCGAGCACCCAGCGGATGACGTAATACGTGAGGCCGACCCCCGCGACCCGTTCCGCCTCGGCCGGGGACGCATCGGGCGGAGTCTCCTGCTCTTCGGTCACCAGAAGAGGCTACTCCCGATTCATGCCGCGGCCGGAATGGCCCCTTCACAGCGTGGTCAGAAGAAAGTGGGGGAGGATGGGATCGCACCCCGTTCATCCACCCGTGAGGTCACCCGTGCGTCTGCGCCCGTTCGCCGCCCTGTCCGTCGCCGCTGTCGCGGCCGTTCTGCTCGCCGGTTGTTCCGGCGGAGGAGGGGACGACCCGAGCCCGAGTGCGTCCGGCGCCGCGGCGACCGACCTGTGCTCCGCACAGGCAGCTCCCGGAGCAGCCTCCGACGCGGTCTCCGTCGAGGGCGATCCGGGCACCGCCTCGACCGCGACCTTCTCGGCGCCGCTCGATGTCAGCGCGCTGCAGACGACCGTCATCTCCGAGGGATCCGGTGACCCCGTCGCGTCCGGCGACTTCGTCTCCTACGCGCTGACCGCGTACGACGCGGAGACGGGCGAGAAGCTCGTCGACACCGGGTACAACGCGGGTGAGCTCCTCCCGGCGCAGATCTCCGCCGACAACCCCCTGGGCCAGATCCTCGGCTGCGGCGCGCCCGGCGAGCGGGTCGTCTCGACCTTCCCCGCGACCGATTCGGCCTCGGCCGAGGTCTACATCGTCGACCTGCTCTCGGTCGTGCCGACCGCCGCGTGGGGCACCGAGCAGGCTCCCGTCGAGGGTCTTCCCACCGTCACCCTCGATGCCGACGGCACCCCGACGATCGCGATCGACACCGCGGCGACCCCGCCGACGACGACCGAGGTCGCGACCCTGAAGAAGGGCGACGGCTACGAGGTGCAGTCCGGTGACTACGTGCTCATCCAGTACCGCGGTGCCCGCTGGTCGAGCGGTGAGCTCTTCGACGGCGGCGACACCTGGAACGGCGGTACGCCCTACGCGGGCCAGACGACCGGATTCGTCCCCGGCTTCCAGAAGGCGCTCGAAGGCCAGACCGTCGGCTCGCAGGTGCTCGTCGTGATCCCGCCGGCCGACGGCTACGGCGAGGGTGAGATCAACGAGACCGACCTCAAGGGCGACACGCTCGTGTTCGTCATCGACATCATCGGGGCGCAGAAGGCGGCCGCGGGCCAGTAGGGGCCACGTGGGTAGGCTGGCGGCATGCGCCGCATCCTGATCCTCGGCTCGACCGGCTCGATCGGTACGCAGGCCCTCGACGTCATCCGCGACCGGCGGGACCGGTTCGAGGTGGTCGGTCTCGCGGTCGGCCGGGACACCCGGGCCATGGCGGCGCAGGCGGCCGAGTTCGGCGTCGCCCACACGGCGGTCGGCGCGTCGGAGGCCGAGCAGCTGGTGCGGGAGGTGGATGCCGACGTCGTCCTGAACGGCATCACCGGTTCAGTCGGACTCGGGCCGACGCTCGCCGCTCTCGAGCAGGGCCGCACGCTCGCGCTCGCCAACAAGGAGTCGCTCATCGTCGGCGGTGACCTCGTCACCCGCCTCGCGGCGCCCGGCCAGATCGTCCCCGTCGACTCCGAGCACTCCGCCATCGCG
>JACEFY010000378.1 GCA_016807485.1 Stenotrophomonas maltophilia
GCACGGCGCCCCGGCCGCCGGCCCTCCGCGGCACCGGGTGCCGGCCTCGCACGACTTCGCGACGGCGACGACACTCGGTCTCGGCTGGGCGCTCCTCCCGCGTTTCCAGTCGCAGGACCACCTGGATGCGGGCCGTCTGGTGCTGCTCGGCGAGCCGTCGATCGACGTCCCGCTCTACTGGCAGCAGTGGAATCTCGCCTCCGACGTCCTCGATGCAGTCGCCGGGGAGATCATCGCGGAAGGTCGGCGCGTGCTCGCGGAGTGATCTCAGCCCTCGCCGACCGAGAGGACGACCTTGCCGCGGGTGTGGCCCCGCTCGATCTCGCGGTGGGCGTCGGCCGCATCGGCGAGGTCGAAGACGCGATCGACGTAGACCTGGACGGCGCCCGACTCGAGCAGGCGCCCGACTGTGGCCAGCACGCCGCCGTCGGGTGTCACCTTGTAGGACGTCGCGCGGACACCCGCTGCGGCCGCGGCGGAGGCGTAGTCCGGCCAGCCGCCCGTCGGGACGATGACGTAGAGCCCCCCGGGACGCAGGACGGTGAGCGAACGCGTGCCGGTGTCGTCGACGGTGTTGCCCACGAGGTCGATCACGACATCGACGTCGCCGACGACCTCGTCGAACCGGGTCGTCGTGTAGTCGATGGCGACATCGGCGCCGAGGTCGCGCAGCCACGGCAGGTTCGCCCCCGAGCCGGTGGCCGTCACGTGCGCGCCGAAGTAGGCGGCCAGCTGCACGGCGAAGTGCCCGACACCGCCCGCGCCGGCGTGGATCAGCATCCGCTGCCCCTCGTGCGCGTGCGCGGTCTCGACGACCAGGCCCCACGCGGTGAGCGCTGCCAGCGGAACCCCGGCCGCCTCCACGTGCGAGAGCGACGCGGGCTTGCGAGCGACCGAGAGCGAGGGGACGACGGTGTACTCGGCGTAGCTGCCGCCCGACCGTGGGAACGGCACCATCCCGAACACCTCGGTGCCGACCGGGAAGGGGTGCGCCTCGTACGGCGCCGCCACGACGATGCCGCTGAAATCGAAGCCCAGGGTGCTGGGGTACGACGGGATGGCGCCGCCGACCCCGGCGCCGGATCGGGTCTTCGCGTCGATCGGGTTGACCCCCGCGGCGACGACCCGCACGAGCAGCTCGCTGATCACGGGGCGCGGTGTCGGGAGAGTGGATTCGTGGAGCACGTCGGGCGCGCCGGCGCCGTCGAACACGATGGCGCGCATGGTCTCGGGCAGAGAGGGGACGACGAGGGGCGACGGGCCGGTCTCCGTCGCTGTCGTACGCAGCGGACGGAACCGGGGGACGCTGAACTGAGCCATGCTCACTCCTTCCGCGTGCGTGTCCACGTCGGCAGCACGGTCTGTGATGTGCGCACAAGTCAAGCCGGTCATTGTCTCGCCGGTGTTACGCGGGTGCTACCGGGGGGAGAAGGATGCCGCGTCAGCCGCTACCGTGACGGACGGCTCCCCGTCGCCAGGGCGTGGAGCAGGACCGTGAGGCGGTCGATGTCCTCGAGGTCCCAGTCGGCGAGAGACTCGTGGAGCCCCCGTTCGTTGGGGAGCCGTGCCTCCGCCAGTCGCCGCAGCCCGTCAGGCGTGGGGGAGAGGAGGCTCGAGCGGCCGTCGGTCGGGTCGGGGGTGCGCTGGATGAGGCCGAGGTCTTCGAGCTCGCGGACGGAGCGGCTGATCTGGCCTTTGTCGAGGAGCAGGGCCTCTGCGAGCGCGGATGCGTTCACCGACTCGAGTCGCACGATCGTCGTGAACACCTTGTACGCCCCGGGCAGCATCCCGGGACTCACGCGCGTCGCGATCTCCGAGATCAACCGGCGGAAGTGACCGATGAGCTCGCCGAACTGCGACTCCAGGGCCCGCACCGCGTCGGCGCGGGCCCCGGTCTCGTCAGTCATCCGTGCCGCGCTGCGTCGCGACGGTGCGCACCGAGCCCGTCGCTGTGAGCGTGCCCATGGCCTCGGGGACGGAGACCGTGGCGAGGTCGGCTTCGCCGGCCTGCAGGCGCTCGGTGGTCGTCATCGTCGTCAGCGGCTTGTTCGGGAGGAACACGATCGCCACGAGCGAGATGACGGCGAAGGGCACCGCGATCAGGAACGAGTGCGAGATGCCGTTGGCGTAGATGTCCTCGAACACGACCCGCAGGGCTTCCGGCATCGCCGACACCTGGGGGAGCGTGCCCGCCTGCAGCTGAGCGGCCCACGTCTGCGCATCGGCGCCGAGGGTCTGCAGCGCCGCCGCGATGTCGTCCTTGCGATCGGCGACGAGGTCGATG
>JACEFY010000379.1 GCA_016807485.1 Stenotrophomonas maltophilia
CTCGGCAACCACGACATGGGCCGCATCGGCACCCGTGGCGACCGTGCCGGTCGCGCCGTACAGGCCGGTGAAGGAGGCATCCGCCGTCAGGGTCGGCACCGTGACCGTCGCCGCGGACGAGGTGTTGTTGAGCGCGACGAGGTACTCGACCTTCTCACCCGCGTCGACGCGCGAGAACGCGTAGACGCCGTCGGCTGCGTAGCGCTCGATCTGCGCGCCGTCGACGAGGGCCGGGTGATCCTTCCGCAGCGCGGAGAGGTCGGCGACGTGCGTGTACACCGGGGTGTCGGTGTCGTAGCGGTCGACCGATCCGGCCGTCGTGCCGTCGATCAGCGCCTGGTTCTGGTACTCGGCGACCTGGCTGGCGAACAGACTCTGCCGCGCGCTCTTGTCGCCGCCCGGGTCGGCGCCCGTGAAGCCCTGCTCGTCGCCGTAGTAGACGACCGGCTGACCGCGGCTGAGGAAGAGCAGGTCGTGTGCGAGCAGGTCGCGGGCTGCGGCATCCGACGTGTTCTTCAGGAAGTAACCGATGCGGCCCATGTCGTGGTTGCCGAGGAAGGTCGGCAGGGCCGTCGCCGACGAGTCGGGCGTCGTGTAGCGGTCGTCGCCGGCGAACATCTTCTGCAGCACCTGCGCGTCACCGCCCTTCGCGAAGCTCGTCGCCGCCGACTGGAAGGCGAAGTCGAGCACCGAGTTCATGTCGGTGTCGCGGACGTACGGCGAGAGCGCGGCAGGATCGGCGTCGTAGACCTCGCCGAACATGAAGAAGTCGGGCTTGCCCTGCGCGTGCGCGTAGTCGAGCACGTCCTTCGTCCACGTCTTCCAGAACGGGAAGTCGACGTGCTTGGCGGTATCGATGCGGAACCCGTCGATGCCGAAGTCGATCCAGCTCTTGTAGACGTCGGCGAAGCCGTTCACGACCGTGGGGTTCTCGGTCATGAGGTCGTCGAGGCCGGAGAAGTCGCCGTAGGTGGTCGACTCGCCCGAATACGTCGAGTCGCCGCGGTTGTGGTACAGCGTCACGTCATTGAGCCAGGCGGGCACCTTGAGGTCGGCCTCGGCGGGCGCCCCCCCCCCCCGAAGGGCCCCCCCCGCCGCAGCCGGCGGCATCCGCGCCCGTCACCGAATGGGCGGTCGCGGCCATCCCGTCCGGCGAGGCGCCGCCGCCCGCCGCCGCGCTGGCCGTCGACGATGAGCCGGAAGAGGCCGAGACCGCACCCGCGCGCACCCTGACGTTGCAGCGCGAGGGTGATGTGCTCGCCGACGAGCCCGAGCCCACGCCGCCCGACGACGAAGACGACCCGCCGCCGCCGATCGATGCCGACGCGCCGGTGCCGCCGCGCGCTCCCGTCGCGATCGAGCGTCCGGAGCGACCCGCCCCGCGCGCCGCGAACGGCATCGAGCGGGTCGGCGAAGCTGTCGTCCGTCAGGTGCTGGGCGCGACCTTCGTCCGCGAAGAGCCGTACACACCCCCGACGAGGTTCAACTAGCCCATGTACGACGGCATCGTCCAAGACCTGATCGACGAGTTCGGTCGGCTTCCCGGCATCGGGCCCAAGTCCGCCCAGCGCATCACGTTCCATATCCTGCAGACCCCGACGTTCGACGTCTCGCGCCTGTCGGTGCTCCTGGGCGAGCTCCGCGAGCGCGTGCGGTTCTGTGAGATCTGCGGCAACGTCTCCGAGCAGGAGCGGTGCAGCATCTGCCGGGATCCGCGCCGTGATCCGGCTCTCATCTGCGTCGTGGAAGACGCGAAGGACGTCTCATCGATCGAGCGCACCCGTGAGTTCCGCGGGCTCTATCACGTGCTCGGCGGCGCGATCAGCCCGATCGCCGGCATCGGGCCCGACGACCTGCGCATCACCCAGCTCATGCAGCGCCTCGCCGACGGCACGGTGCAGGAGGTGATCCTCGCGACCAACCCCAACCTCGAGGGGGAGGCGACGGCGACCTACCTGAGCCGATTGCTGCACACCCTCGAGATCCGCGTCACGCGCCTGGCCTCCGGCCTGCCCGTCGGCGGCGACCTCGAGTACGCCGACGAGGTGACCCTCGGGCGCGCGTTCGAGGGCCGCCGCACGGTGTGATGTCCCCCGTCGTCACCGGCCGCGGGTGGCTGCTGTACGCGGCGATGGCGGTGCTCTGGGGCATGCCGTACCTCTTCATCAAAGAAGCGGTCGACACCCTCTCTCCGGCGGCGGTCGTCGCGGGGCGCACGCTGCTCGGCGCGGCGATCCTGCTGCCGCTCGCCCTCCGCAGGGGAGCGCTCCG
>JACEFY010000380.1 GCA_016807485.1 Stenotrophomonas maltophilia
CCGGGGGCACAACGGGGGCGCCGACCCGTCGATGACGCAGCCGCTCATGACGAACCTCATCGAGGCGAAGCGCTCGGTCCGCCGGCTGTACACCGAGTCGCTCGTCGGCCGCGGCGACATCACCGAGGAAGAGTACGAGAACGCGAAGCAGGACTTCCAGAACCGTCTGGAGATCGCGTTCGCGGAGACCCACGCGGCCGAGACCGGCACCCATGCCGTCGTCTCGCCCGCGACGGGCCCCGTGGAGGTCGAAGCCGCCGTCGGCGAGCCGGAGTCGACGGGCGTCGGCACGGACGTCGTCCGTCAGATCGGCGACGCGTTCGTCAACAAGCCTGAGGGCTTCACCGTCCACAACAAGCTGCAGCAGCTCCTCGACAAGCGCAGCGACATGAGCCGTAACGGCAACGTCGACTGGGCGTTCGGCGAGCTCCTCGCCTTCGGCTCGCTGCTGATGGAGGGCACGAACGTCCGCCTCGCCGGGCAGGATGCCCGCCGCGGCACGTTCGTCCAGCGCCATGCCGTGCTGCACGACCGGGCGAACGGCCAGGAGTGGCTGCCGCTGGCGAACCTCGGCGACAACCAGGGCCGCATCTACGTCTACGACTCGCTGCTCAGCGAGTACGCCGCCATGGGCTTCGAGTACGGCTACTCGGTCGAACGTCCCGACACCCTCACCCTCTGGGAAGCGCAGTTCGGCGACTTCGCCAACGGCGCCCAGTCGGTGGTCGACGAGTACATCTCGGCGGCCGAGCAGAAGTGGGGCCAGCAGTCGGGCGTCGTGCTGCTCCTCCCCCACGGCTACGAGGGCCAGGGACCCGACCACTCGTCGGCCCGCATCGAGCGCTACCTGCAGATGTGCGCGCAGGACAACATGGTGGTCGCCCGCCCCTCCACGCCGGCGTCGTACTTCCACCTGCTCCGCCGTCAGGCCTACGCCCGGCCGCGCCGACCGCTCATCGTGTTCACCCCGAAGGCGATGCTGCGCCTGCGCGGCGCGACCTCGAGTGTCGAGGACTTCGCCACCGGACGCTTCGAGCCGGTGCTCGCCGACGATCGCGGCCTGGATGCGTCCGCCGTCACCCGGGTGCTCCTGCACTCCGGCAAGATCCACTGGGATCTCAAGGCCGAACTCGAGAAGAAGCCGAACCCGAAGGTGGCGCTCGTGCGCCTCGAGCAGCTCTACCCGGCGCCGATCGAGCAGCTGAACGCCGTCATCGACGACTACCCGAACGCGGAGCTGTACTGGGTGCAGGACGAGCCCGAGAACCAGGGCGCCTGGCCGTTCGTGGCGCTCGAGGTCGTGAAGCACCTGCACGGGCGCACGATCAAGCGCATCTCGCGTGCGGCGGCCGCCTCCACGGCGACCGGCTCGCCGAAGGTGCACGCCCGCGAGCAGGCTGCCATCCTCGAGAAAGCCCTGGACGTCTGAGGACGCTCGACGCCGGCCCGGGCGACATCTGCTCGGGCGGCGTGCCGGCTCAGAAGCGCAGGTCGCCCGACCCTGGTGGCGCAATGAGGATGCCGGTGATCTTGCCGGCGCCGTTGTAGGCCACGCGGCCGATCCACTCCCCGGCCTCGTGCCGCAACGTGGCCTGGACGATCGTGCCGCCGCCGAGGTGTCGATTCGCGAACGTGCCGAGTGCCGTGGTGCCGTCCGCCGTCTGCGCCGTCACGTCGACGCAGGCTTCGAGCCGCCCGGAGTCGCGCCGGACCTGCTCCCGCACCTCCCCCAGCGCGCGCTTGGTGAGCGCCCGGCCGCAGGTGTAGGTCATGCGCGCGCGCACCGCGTCGTCGTCGCCGGCATCGAGCTGCGCGAACACCTCCCTCGTGCGGTCGAGCAGATCTGTGGGCCCAGCGGTCATCGTCTCTCTCCGGTCGTCGGTGTCGAATCGCTTGAAGGCGGCCTGCCTGCTCACGCCCAGCGCGTCGCCGATCGCCTGCCACGAGACGCCCTCGGCCCGGGCGGTGGAGACCAGTTCGCTCACGCACGCGCGGGAACGTCGCGCCAGCTCGTCCGCTCGGCGGATCATCGCGGCATGATCTGCGGAACGAGACGCTCGCCCATCGACGGCGGCCTCGACGAGGGCGGCGAGATCGACGAGCGACGAGCGGGGAGGAGAAGGGTGTCTGTCCACGCATCGAACCTATGACGTTGACTCGTGGACGTCAACCGAAAGATGACATTCACACTTTTCGGCGACGGTCGAAGGCTCCCGAGCGAGGGACGTCTACAGCGGCTCGACGCCGGCGCGGGC
>JACEFY010000381.1 GCA_016807485.1 Stenotrophomonas maltophilia
CGCACCGACATCGACGCCATCCGGGCGCTCAAAGAGCAGCACGGCTCGACCTGGGACGCGATCGACCCGGAATCGGTCGCCCGCATGCGCGCGCAGAACCGCTTCCGTACGGGCCTCGAGATCGCGCAATACACCGCAGACATCATGCGCCGCGACATGGCCGAGTACGACACCGACTCGTCGGTGTACACGCAGTCGCTCGGCGTCTGGCACGGCTTCATCGGGCAGCAGAAGCTCATCTCGATCAAGAAGCACCTGAAGTCGACGAACAAGCGCTACCTCTACCTTTCGGGGTGGATGGTCGCCGCCCTCCGCTCGGAGTTCGGTCCCCTCCCCGATCAGTCCATGCACGAGAAGACGGCGGTGCCCGCGCTCATCGCCGAGCTCTACACCTTCCTGCGGCAGGCGGACGCCCGCGAGCTCGACCTGCTGTTCACGAAGCTCGACGACGCGCGCGGGGCGGGCGACGAGACGGCGGTGGAGTTTATCCAGACCCAGATCGACACACACGAGACCCACGTCGTGCCGATCATCGCCGACATCGACGCCGGCTTCGGCAACCCCGAGGCGACGTACCTCCTCGCCAAGAAGATGATCGAGGCGGGCGCCTGCGCCATCCAGATCGAGAATCAGGTGTCGGATGAGAAGCAGTGCGGCCACCAGGACGGCAAGGTCACGGTGCCGCACGAGGACTTCCTCGCGAAGATCAACGCCGTGCGCTACGCGTTCCTGGAGCTCGGGATCGAGAACGGCGTGATCGTCGCCCGCACCGACTCGCTGGGTGCGGGCCTCACGCAGAAGCTTGCGGTCTCGCAGACCCCCGGAGACCTGGGCGACCAGTACAACTCGTTCCTCGACGTCGACGACGTCACTGCCGACGAGCTGGGCAACGGCGACGTCGTGCTGAACCGGGGCGGCACGCTGGTGCGGCCGAAGCGCCTGGCGAGCAACCTGTACCAGTTCCGCCCGGGCACGGGCGAGGCCCGATGCGTGCTCGACTGCATCACGTCGTTGCAGAACGGCGCCGACCTTCTCTGGATCGAGACCGAGAAGCCGCACATCGCGCAGATCGCCGGCATGGTCGACGCCATCCGCGAGGTCGTGCCCGACGCGAAGCTCGTCTACAACAACAGCCCGTCGTTCAACTGGACGCTGAACTTCCGCCAGCAGGCCTACGATGCGCTCGTCGCGGACGGGCAGGACGTGTCGGCGTACGACCGCGGCGACCTGATGAACGTCGGCTACGACGGCACCGCACTCGCGCAGACCGCCGACGAGATGATCCGCTCCTTCCAGAAGGATGCCTCCGCCCGCGCGGGGATCTTCCACCACCTCATCACCCTGCCGACCTACCACACGGCGGCCTTGTCGACCGATGACCTCGCGAAGGGCTACTTCGGCGACGAGGGCATGCTCGCCTACGTCGCCGGCGTGCAGCGGCGCGAGATCCGTGAGGGGATCGCGACCGTGAAGCACCAGAACATGGCGGGATCCGACATCGGCGACAACCACAAGGAGTACTTCGCCGGAGACGCGGCACTGAAGGCCGGCGGCAAGGACAACACGATGAATCAGTTCGGCTGAGCGGCCCCGGCGATCGGGGCGGAGGGGTCGGATGCGGCGGCATCCGACCCTTTCGCGTGCGCACGGCGCGCCACGGTCCGATCGATCCAGACAGCCAGCCAGACGGCGCCCAGCGCCACGACGGCCACCGTGGCCTGGGAGACCAGGGCGATCGCGCCGGAGGGGAACGAGTTCTCGGCGAGGAGGGGCGAGACGAGCGCGGGAATCGCCGCCAGCACGAGCACGATCAGGGTCAGCGGATGGCGTCCGCGGGCCAGCAGCCATCCGCCCACCGAGGCGACCACGACCACGAGCCCCTGATCGAGGACGAACCGCCAGAACGTGACGGGATGGACGATGTTGCCCGCCGCATGCTGCAGTCCGAAGGTGACCCACAGCAGCAGCACGACGCTCACGAGCGTGAAGGCGCCGAGTCGGCGCCATCCGGACGTCGGCAGCAGCACGACGGCGGTGAGCATCGCACCGAGGACGAGGAGGAACTGGACGAGATTGAGGAGCGGCGCGTCGGTGCGGATGGCGCCCGCGTAACTCTCGGACTGGACGATCGCAGAGAAGTCCGTCGCGACGCCGAGGTAGGCGCCGAAGAGCATGCAGACGATCGCAGCGCCGTAGCGCGCGGAGCGATCGAAGTCGAGGGCGGGGGCCATGGGGCGAGAGTAGCCGACGT
>JACEFY010000382.1 GCA_016807485.1 Stenotrophomonas maltophilia
AGGGCGGCGGCGAGTTCGTCACGCTCGAACCGGGTGAGAGCACCGACATCTGACTCCCTCCGAACACGCGGATGCCGCATCACGCACAGCGTGTGATGCGGCATCCGTCGTTCTGCGGAGATCAGCCTTCGGCGTCGTGATCCGTCTCGAGGAACGCGACGAGCGAGTCGAGCGCCTCCTCGGCACCCTCACCTTCGGCCTTGAGGGTGACGACCGTGCCCTGCGTGGCACCGAGACCCATGAGGGTCAGGATGCTGCCGGCGTTCTGGTCGGGCCCACCGGCCGTCGCGATCGTGACGGGCACACCGGTCTGCTGGACCGCCTGCACGAAGAGCTTCGCGGGACGGGCGTGCAGTCCTGAGCTGCTGGCGACTGTGGCCTGGCGTTCTGCCATGGGATCCTCCTAGATCGTGTCTCTTCGAGACTAGGCGGTGACGGCGACCGGCGTCACCGTGTCGGCGCCGGAAATTCCCTCGTTCTGGGCCGGACCGCGCCGCGCGTAGCGCTTGAGCGCGACGACGGAGAACGCCGCGACAAGGGTTCCCGCCGCGATCGCCACCAGCCACAGCCAGAAGTTGTCGATCGCGAAGAACACGAACACGCCGCCGTGCGGGGCCTTGCTGGTGACGGCGAACGCCATCGACAGTGCGCCCGTGACCGCGCCGCCGAGCATCATCGCGGGGATGACGCGGAAGACGTCGGCTGCGGCGAACGGGATGGCGCCCTCGGAGATGAACGCGGCGCCCAGCAACCACGCCGCCTTGCCGTTCTCACGCTCGGGTTCGGTGAACAGTCGACGTCCGAGCACGGTGGATGCGAGGGCCATGGCGAGCGGCGGCACCATTCCGGCAGCCATGACGGCGGCCATGATCTGCAGATAGCGCTCGTCGCCCGCGATGCCGGCGGCGAGGTTGCCGGTCGCGAACGCGTAGGCGACCTTGTTGACGGGACCGCCGAGGTCGAAGCACATCATGAGACCGAGGATGATGCCGAGGATGATGACACCCGCGCCGGTGAGGCCCGACAGCCAGTCGTTGAGGGCCTGCGTGAGCCACGCGATCGGCCCGCCGAGCACGAGGATCATGAGCCCCGAGGCGAAGATGGACGCCAGCAGCGGGATGATGACGACCGGCATGAGTCCGCGGAGCCACCGCGGCACGTCCCACGTGTTGATCCACCATGCCGCCAGACCGGCGAGCAGACCGCCGACGATGCCGCCGAGGAAGCCGGCACCCATGAAGGAGGCCACGGCACCGGCCACGAAACCGGGCGCGATGCCCGGACGGTCGGCCAGACCGTAGGCGATGTAGCCGGCGAGGGCCGGTACGAGGAACCCGAACGAGAGCGCGCCGATCTTGAAGAGCACCGCGCCGAGGTAGACGATCAGCGAGGTGTCGCCGAGGTTCCAGATCGTCGAGGCGGCGAGGATCTTGTCGACGTTGAACGCGATCTCGTAACCGCCCAGGAGGAACCCGAGGGCGATGAGGAGACCCCCGCCGGCGACGAACGGGATCATGTAGCTGACACCGGTCAGCAGCGCCCGCTTGACGGACGCGCCGACCGAGCCGGAGGCGGCGGTCGTGGTCGCCGTCGCCTGATCGGCCGTGCCGCTCACGCGCGCGGCGCGCGGGTTGCCGACGGCCGCGACGGCCTCGTCGATGAGCTGCGCGGGCTGCTCGATGCCCTTCTTGACGGGGACACGCACCACCGGCTTTCCCGCGAAGCGCTGCTGGTCGCGCACGTCGACGTCGACGGCAAAGATCACGGCATCCGCATCGTCGATCACCTGCTGGGGCAGCGCCTTGTAGCCCGACGAACCCTGCGGCTCGACGACGAGGTCGACGCCCGCCTTCTGCCCTGCGGCGGTGAGCGCGTCGGCGGCCATGAAGGTGTGCGCGATTCCCGTCGCGCAGGCCGTCACCGCGACGATGCGCGCCGGGCGTCCGTCGACGAGCTGCGTGCTGCCGGCGGCCGCTGCGGCGGGTGCCGCGGTGGGCGCGGCGGGCGTGTCCGAGACGGCACCCTGCACGAGCGCGACGACATCCTCGGGCGTCGCCGCAGCGCGAAGGCCGTTCGTGAAGTCTTCGCGCATGAAGGCGCGCGCCAGGCGCGACAGCACCGCCAGGTGCTCTTCGGCGGCCGTGTCGGGCGCGGCGATGAGGAAGACGAGGTCGGCGGGGCCGTCGGGCGCGCCGAAGTCGACGCCGGGGGTCAGTCGCGCGAAGGCGAGC
>JACEFY010000383.1 GCA_016807485.1 Stenotrophomonas maltophilia
CGGCGACGAGCGCCGGCGCGATGAGGGCGACGAACAGGAGGGTGACGGCATCCTCCGAACGCAGCACCCAGGTCGCCAGGTACTGGGCGCCGGCGAGCATGAGCCCCGTCGCGATCGCCTGCAGCGCGAAGGTGCCGAGCAGCGCCCGGAACGGCTGGCTGCGTCGGAGCGACTCGAAACCGGCACGGAAGTTGTCGCGGATGCCGCCGCCCGGCGTCGACGCGTCGGCGCCCAGGGGGTGGACGGGCTCGTCACCGACCGCCTCCGCGACGATCTCGGCGGCCTCCGCCGCGCTCGTGCCGGCTGCCGTCATCGCCGATCGCTTCCGCAGCCCCCGCCGGGCGACCGCGGTGGAGATCAGCATCCCGAGCCCGATGACGACCCCCGCGACGACGCCCATCACGACGTAGCCGGTGGTCTCATCGCCCGTCGCCCGCCGCAGGAGCGGCCCGCCGGCGCCGAAGAGCAGGATGCCGGCGGTGAGGACGACCACGCGCCAGGTCAGGAGCCGCGTGCGGTCGTCGTAGCGGTCGGTGAGTTCGGCGGGGAGCGCGATGTAGGGCACCTGGAACAGGCTGAACGCCGTCGCGGTCGCCACGAACGCGACGAGCACCCAGAGGGCGCCGAGCGCGGGGCCGAGGGCCGGGGGTACCGCGAAAGTGAGGGCGAACAGGACCGGCAGCGTGAATCCACCGACGAGCATGAGCCGTCGTCGGGAGCCGTGCCGTGCGAGGTCGCGATCGCTGAACGCCCCGATCACCGGGTCGATGAGCACGTCCCAGACCTTCGCCGCCGTCACGATGCCGCCAGCGAGGAGGGCGGCGACGCCTAGGCTGTCGGTCAGGTAGTAGACGAGAACCAGGCCGGGCAGCGTCGCGAAGCCGCCGGTCGCGATCGATCCCGTCGCGTAGGTCGCGATCGTCGCGCGAGGCAGCGAGGTCTCCGGGCGCGCGGCGCCGGTCGTCATGCGGGTCACGGTGGTCGAGCGGCGGCGGGATCGCCGCCGGGTGCGTCAGATCAGCGCGAGCTCGCGGAGCTTGGCTTCGACGTCGGCGTTCGACGGCTCGACGTGGTGCGAGGCGTCGGGGTACACGACGACGGGGATGTTCGTGCGGCCGGAGATCTCACGGGCGACGTCGGCGGCATCCGGCTCGGCGACGAGGTCGACGTAGGTGTAGGCGACGCCGAGCTCGTCGAGCTGCTTCTTCGTGCGGACGCAGTCACGGCACCAGTCGGCGCCGAACATCGTGATGGTGGTGTCGGAGGGAGAGGTCATGCATCCATTCTCCCCCCGCCGCGCATCATCGGGCTCACCCGATGAGGTCGGTGAGGTCGACGACGCCCATGCCGTAGTTGATCCGCACGCAGGGGAGGGCGAGCTTGTCGGAGCCCACGTGGACATAGCCCTGTTCGATCGTGCGGGCCATCTCGAACCCGGCCGCGCGGAGCCCCTCCTGGGAGCGGTCGTCGTAATGGCCGAACGGATAGGCCATGACCTCCCTGACGCCGCCGAGCGCCGCCGCCGAGGCTTCCATGTCTGCCGCGATCTCGGCGGGGCTGAGGTTCACCATCTGCCCTTTCCCGTTCGCGCCGGCCGTGTGCATGTTGTTCGTGTGGGACCGCGGCAGGATGAACCGGTTCTGCGCCGCCACCCCGTCGCCGGTGATGTCGAACGAGGTGGCCATGAGCTGCAGCTCCTCGTTGATGGGCGCGGCCATCGTCAGCCACGTCGGGTCGGCGTCGTCGTCGGTGATGATCACCGCGTGGTCGGGCAGGAACAGCGCGCCGTCGATGAAGGCGCTGAGCTCGTCCCAGGTCGGCAGGTAGAACCCGCTGTCCTTGATGTACTGCATCTGCGCGCGGTAGTCGTCGATGTAGGCGTAGTTGCCGCGGAGCCAGCCGCTCTCCCCCTCCGGCTTCGCCGTGAGTTGGTGGTATATGAGGATCGGGATGCGGGCGTTCTCCGCCGTCACGGCCTCGGGGGTCGTCCACGCACCGTAGAGGGTGATCTGCTGCGCGGTGCACGCGACGAGGTCGGCGCCGTTGATCCGCGTGGCCGGATCGCCCGCCGAGGCGGCGGGGTCGCTCGAGGCGACGGCCGCCGTGGC
Source organism: Stenotrophomonas maltophilia (assembly GCA_016807485.1). Classification (GTDB taxonomy): domain Bacteria; phylum Actinomycetota; class Actinomycetes; order Actinomycetales; family Microbacteriaceae; genus Microbacterium. The sequence continues at coordinate 2,109 of JACEFY010000383.1, forward strand.
GGGGTCGGCGTACCAGCCCGCGAACACCCGGCCGTCGGCCCTCGGGATGGGCAGATGGGCGTAGAGGGCGCCCTGGGCCTGCAGCTGCGGCTCGAGGGTGGTCTCATCGACGACGA
>JACEFY010000384.1 GCA_016807485.1 Stenotrophomonas maltophilia
CGTGACGCCCGAGTCGGCGGCGACGTCGGCCATCGAGGCGACGTCGTACGTCTCGGTGCGGTCGAGGCCCGGGGCGCCGGTCTGCGACGAGGCGACGAAGGCCTGGATCTCGTCGGGGGCGATCTTCGTGGCGGTCGACTTCGCGACGGTGAGGTCGGCGGCGGTCTCGCTCGCCGACGCGACGGCGGCAGCGGGGGTGGTCGTACCGACGGCGAGGAGCCCGACGATCGCCATGACCCCGATCGAGAAGGATGCCGCGGCCAGCCGTTTGGCGACGGCGCCGGCGCGCGCGCGATTCCTGCGCTGCACGCGGTGGGCTTCGGCGGCGGCGACCGGCGCGGGAACGACGGCCTCATCGGCTGCGGGGGCCTGGACCGGAGTCTCGCCCGTGAAAGAGAAGAGGCGGGCGGCGAACTCGAACTCGTCGACGACGCACTCCGGCTCGGCTGCAGGCGTGAACGCCGAGTCGACCGGGAGATCGACCGCGGGTGTGGCCGGCGTCGCCTCGGGGGCGGGCGTGGCCTCGACGGCCGGAGCGGATGCGGCGGCCCGGCGGCGGTATTCGGCGCGAGTGAGGACACCCGATGACTCCGGCGCCGTGGGCGTCGCGAGTCGTCGGCTGTCGCGGCGCGTGCGCGCGGCGTCAGCCAAGGGGGTGTCGAGCGTCAAATCGCAGGCTCTCGTCAGGCCGCTTCGGGGGAGCGGGGTGAGTACTGGGGCTTCTGATCACCGTCGCCGTTCGGGCGGCAAAGGTAACGATCGCATAAACACTACAGGGGGCAATCTGAGAATGCGATCAATGCGAGCGGTATATCGCCGCGCGGATCCGGTCGACGGTGGCGACTCCCCCGGCGATCACCATCTCCCGGCCGGGACGCCCGCCCGGCTCGCCGACGACGACTCCCCCCGCTTCGGTGACGAGCAGGCAGCCCGCCGCGTGGTCCCACGGGTGGAGGTTCTTTTCGAAGTAGCCGTCGAGGCGTCCGGCCGCGACGTAGGCGAGGTCGAGCGATGCGGCACCCGCGCGGCGGAGGTCGCGTGCGAACGGCATGACGGCGCGCACCCGCGCGAGGTCGCCTTCGTGCTGCGCAGGGTCGTATCCGAATCCGGTCGCGAGCAGCGCCCCGGCCTCCGTCGGCTCCGACACGTACAGTCGGGTCTCTCCGAGCCACGCGCCGCTTCCGCGCGCACCGGTGAAGGTCTCACCGGTCGCCGGATTGTGGACGACGCCGACCTCCGGCATCCATGCGTCGGGCGTCGGCACGCCCGTGACCGCGGCGATGCTGACGGCGTAATGCGGGATGCCGTAGGCGTAGTTGACGGTGCCGTCGATGGGGTCGACGATCCAGGTGACGCCGGAGGTGCCGGGCTCGGCGCCGGACTCCTCGCCGAAGAAGCCGTCGTCCGGTCGCGCGTCGGCGAGCCGGCCGCGGATGAGTGCTTCGACCTCGCGATCGGCCGCCGTGACGATGTCGGCCAGTGACGACTTCGACGCCGCGACCGTGACCCCTTCGGAGCGACGGCGGCGGGCGAGGTCTCCCGCCTCCCGGGCGAGTGCTTCGGCGAGTTCGAGGAGGTCGGGCATGTCTTCACGCTACGCGCACTAGCGTGAGGTCATGAGCGAGAGCTACGACGTCGTCATCGTCGGTGGGGGTCACAATGGCCTGGTCGCCGCCGCCTATCTCGGGCGCGCGGGCAAGCGGGTGGTCGTGCTGGAACGACTCGACCACGTCGGCGGCGCGGCCGTCTCGGAGCGCCCGTGGCCGGGAGTGGATGCGCGGCTGTCGCGCTACTCGTACCTCGTGAGCCTGCTGCCTCGCACGATCATCGACGACCTCGACCTGAGGATCGATCTACGTCGCCGGCGCTATTCGTCGTACACGCCCGATCCCGCCGATCCGGGCCGCGGCATCCTCATCGACAACGGCGACGCTGCGGAGACGACGGCGAGCTTCGTCCGCACGCTCGGCGACCCGCGGGAGGCAGAGCGCTTCGCAGCCTTCACCGATCGCACGCTGCCCCTCGCCGCCGCGCTCTTCCCCACGGTCACGGCTCCCCTGATGCGGGCCGAGGCGGTGCGGGCGCTGGTGACAGACGTCGATCTGTGGGATGCCGTCACGGAACGGCCTCTCGGCGACCTCTTGCAGTCGGAGCTCACGACCGACCTCCCGCGGGGCATCGCGCTCACCGACGGACTCATCGGGACGTTCTCACGCTCGG
>JACEFY010000039.1 GCA_016807485.1 Stenotrophomonas maltophilia
AGCTCGCCGATCGCCGCGACGCCGCTCGGATTGCGACGCTCGGTGATGGCGCTCGCGACGGCCAGCGCGATCGCGAGGTCGGCTGCGGGTTCGATGAGGCGCACGCCGCCGACCGTCGAGACGTACACGTCTTTGTCGGAGGACTTCACACCGGCGCGCTTCTCGAGCACCGCGAGCACCATCGCGACGCGCGCGGCATCCACACCGCTCACGATGCGCCGCGGATTCGGACCGGATGCCGGCAGCGTCAGCGCCTGGACCTCGACGGGCAGAGCACGGCGGCCCTCCAGCGCGATCGTGACGCAGGTGCCCGGCTGCTGCGAGCCGTGCCCGAGGAAGAGCGCGCTCGGGTCGGGCACTTCGGCGATGCCGGCGCCGGTCATGTCGAAGCATCCGACCTCGTCGGTCGCGCCGAACCGGTTCTTCAAGGCCCGGACGAACCGCAGCGATGTCTGACGGTCGCCCTCGAAATGGCAGACGACGTCGACGAGGTGCTCGAGGATGCGGGGCCCCGCGATCGAGCCGTCTTTCGTGACGTGTCCGACGATGATCACCGGCAGGTCGCGATCTTTCGCGACGCGGATGAGGGTGGAGGCGACTTCGCGCACCTGCGCGGGGTGGCCGGCGGCGCCGTCGATGAGAGAGGACGACACCGTCTGGACCGAGTCGACGATGAGGAGGTCGGGGGCGCACTCGTCGACGTGCCCGAGGACGGTGGCCAGGTCGGTCTCGCTCGCTAGGTACAGCTCGTCGTGGAGGGCGGCCGTGCGCTCGGCGCGCAGGCGCACCTGGCCGAGCGACTCCTCGGCGCTGACGTAGAGCACGCGCCGACCGGCCCGCGCGCTCTGCGCGGCGACTTCGAGCAGCAGGGTCGACTTGCCGACGCCCGGCTCGCCGGACAGCAGGATCGCGGCGCCGGGAACGATGCCGCCGCCGAGCACCCGGTCGAATTCGCCCACACCGCTCGTGCGGCGCGGGGTCTCGGTCGTGTCGACCTGGGTGATCGGCACCGCCGAGCGGGTGGGACTGAGCGGAGCGACACTGCGGACGATGCCGGTCTGCGTCGCCGTCTCCACGACGCTGCCCCACTGCTGGCATTCGCCGCAGCGGCCGACCCACTTCGCGGCGGTCCAGCCGCACTCTGTGCAGCGGAACGCGCTGGTGGTCGCTGCGCGAGAGGAAGCCATGTCTTCAGGCTAACCGCGCCCGCCGACATGCCCCTCGGGATCGCCGGGAACCGGCATCCCCACGATCAGCGCAACGAGTCGGCCACCTCGCGGAGCGCATCCGCGGAGTGGCGGAAGAGGCCCAGCTCGTGCTCGGAGAAGGCCGTCTCGCGGATCGGCACGGCCCCGCGATTGCTGACGACCGACGGGACCGACAGCGCGACGCCGTTCACCCCGTGGAAGTCCTGCAGCACGGGCGAGACCGGCATGACCGTGTGCTCGTCGTTGAGGATCGCCTCGACGATGCGCGCGCTCGACAGGCCGATCGCGTAGTTGGTGGCACCCTTGCCCTGGATGACCTTGTAGGCCGCGTCGCGGACATCCACCGCGATCTGGTCGAGCTCGGCGGCGGTGAACTTCGGCTGCCCGTCGAGCGGCTGCCAGTCGAGGATCGGGACCGTGCCGATCGTCGCGTGCGACCACAGCGGGAACTCGGTGTCGCCGTGCTCGCCGACGATGTAGGCGTGCACGCTCGAGATCGAGACGCCAGCGCGCTGCGCGATCTTCCAGCGCAGGCGCGAGGTGTCGAGCACCGTGCCCGACGCGAAGATCCGCTCCGACGGGAGGCCGGTGTTCTCCTGAGCGAGCACCGTGAGCACATCGCAGGGGTTCGTCACGATGACGTACACGGCATCGGGGGCGACCTCGAGCAGCTGCGGCATCATCGTCTTCAGGATGTTGGCGTTCACCCCGGCGAGCTCGATGCGGGTCTGTCCGGGCCGCTGCTTGGCGCCGGCCGTGATGACGACCACGTGCGATCCGGCGGCGACGGAGATGTCGGCCCCGCCGATGATGTCGCTCGACCCGGTGAACTGGGCGCCGTGGGCGAGGTCGAGCACCTCGGCCTCGGTCTTCTCGGCCGCGATGTCGTACAGCGCGACATGGCGGGCCGACCCGCGGATGAGGGCGGCATAGGCGACGGACGACCCGACCGCACCCGCGCCGACGACGGTGAGTTTGGAGTTCTCGATCACGCTCATGGGCTCAGTCTGGCAGTCCGCCCGCGGCCACGGCTACCCGCAGGGGCACCGGTGCGAGCGGCCGCCTACGGCCTCGGCGTGGTCTGCACGGGCGCCTCGTTGCGGATGCCGATGAGCGAGACCACTCCGCCGATCGCGAGGAGTGCGGCGGTGACGATTGCCGCACGGTGGAAGCCGGCGAGGTCCAGTGCGCCGCCGGTGATCGCGGCGAGTGCCGCGATGGGAAGGAGGCCCGCGATGCGCGAGACGGCGTTGTTCACCGCCGACGCGATGCCCGCCTGCGCCACGAGCCCGACCGCCGACCGCCGTGCGGGCGGCATCTCCGCGTACCAGGGCAGCGAATCGTCGAGTCGCTTGATGGTGGCGGTGGCCAGGTCACCGGAGATGCGACGGAGCCACGCGAGTGTCTCCGCCTTCTCCTGTGGAGTGGGGCGGGCGGGCATGTCGGACGGTCAGCTTTCGCCGCCGGCGTTCCCGCTCGTTCCCGCGTTCACGTCGTGCAGGCGGTACTTCTCGATCGCCTGCGCCGACAGCGACCGGTCGACCAGTCCTTCGTCTGCGAGCGCCTGGAGCGTGCGGACGACGATCGACGGGCCGTCGATCTTGAAGAACCGGCGCGCAGCGGCACGCGTGTCGGAGAAGCCGAATCCGTCGGCGCCGAGCGTCGCATACCGACGCGGCACCCACGGACGGATCTGGTCCTGCACGGCCTGCATGCTGTCGCTCACGGCGACGATCGGGCCGGCGCTGTCGCGCAGCTTCTCGGTGACGTACGCCGTCCGCGGCTCGTCGAGCGGGTTGAGGAAGTTGTGCTCGTCGGCGTGCAGGCCGTCGCGGCGGAGCTCGGTCCAGCTCGTGACCGACCAGACGTCGGCGATCACGCCCCAGTCGTCCTTCAGGAGCTTCTGCGCCTCGAGCACCCACAGGATGCCGACGCCGGAGGCCAGCAGCTGGGCGCGGTGACCCTCGCCCTCGCCGACCGACACGCGGTGGAGACCCTTGACGATGCCCTCGACGTCGACGTGCTCCGGCTCGACCGGCTGCACGAGCGGCTCGTTGTAGAGCGTGATGTAGTACATGACGTTGGGGTCGGGGTGGTTGCCGCCGTACATCCGCTCAATGCCCGCCCGCACGATGTGGGCGATCTCGTAGCCGTACGCGGGGTCGTACGAGACCGTCGCGGGGTTGGTGGATGCCAGCAGGTGCGAGTGGCCGTCGGCGTGCTGCAGGCCCTCACCGGTGAGCGTCGTCCGCCCGGCGGTGGCGCCCATGATGAAGCCGCGCGCCATCTGGTCGCCGGCGGCCCACTGGGCGTCGCCCGTGCGCTGGAAGCCGAACATCGAGTAGAAGATGTAGACGGGGATGAGCGGCTCGCCGTGCGTGGAGTAGGACGTCCCCACCCCGGTGAACGCGGCGACGGCGCCGGCCTCGTTGATGCCGACGTGCAGGATCTGTCCCTGCGGGCTCTCCTTGTAGGCGAGCAGCAGCTCACGGTCGACGGAGGTGTAGTTCTGCCCGTTGGGGTTGTAGATCTTCGCGGTCGGGAAGAACGCATCCAACCCGAACGTGCGCGCCTCGTCGGGAATGATCGGGACGATGCGGTGACCGAAGTCTTTCGCGCGGAGGAGATCCTTCAGCAGACGCACGAACGCCATCGTGGTCGCGACCTCCTGCGTTCCCGAACCCTTCTTGGGGAGCGCGTAGGCGTTGTCGTCCGGCAGGGTGATCGGCACGTGGTGCGTGCGACGCTCCGGAAGGAAGCCGCCGAGCGCGCGACGCTTCTCGACCATGTACTGGATGGTCTCGTCCTCCATCCCCGGGTGGTAGTACGGCGGGGCGTAGGGGTTCTCCTCGAGCTGGGCGTCCGTGATCGGGATGCGCATCGAGTCGCGGAAGTGCTTGAGGTCCTCGAGGGTCATCTTCTTCATCTGGTGGGTCGCGTTGCGGCCCTCGAAGTGGTGACCGAGACCGTAGCCCTTGATCGTCTTGGCGAGGATGACGGTGGGCTGGCCCTTGTGCTCGGACGCGGCCTTGTAGGCGGCGTAGAGCTTCTGGTAGTCGAGGCCTCCGCGGCGGAGCTTGCCCCAGATGTCTTCGTCCGACCAGTCGGCGACCATCGCGGCGGTCCGCTCGTCGCGGCCGAAGAAGTGGTCGCGGATGAACTTGCCGTCCTCGGCGCGGTACGTCTGGAAATCGCCGTCCGGGGTGGTGTTCATGAGGTGAACGAGGGCGCCGTCGGGATCGGCCTGGAGCAGCTCGTCCCACCCACGGCCCCAGACGACTTTGATGACGTTCCAGCCGGCGCCGCGGAAGTAGCTCTCCAGCTCCTGGATGATCTTGCCGTTGCCGCGCACCGGTCCGTCGAGACGCTGCAGGTTGCAGTTGACGACGAAGGTCAGGTTGTCCAGGCCCTCGTTCGCGGCGACCTGCAGCTGACCGCGGCTTTCGACCTCGTCCATCTCGCCGTCGCCGAGGAAGGCCCACACGCGCTCGTTCGAGGCATCCTTGATGCCGCGGTTAGTGAGGTACTTGTTGGTCATCGCCTGGTAGATCGCGTTGATGGGCCCCAGACCCATCGACACGGTCGGGAACTGCCAGTACTCGGGCATGAGGCGCGGGTGCGGGTACGACGGGATCCCGTCGTCGCCCTTCGACTTCTCCTGGCGGAATCCGTCGAGCTGGTCGGCGGTGAGGCGCCCTTCGAGGAAGGAGCGGGCATAGATGCCGGGGGAGGCGTGCCCCTGAATGAAGATCTGGTCGCCGCCGCCGGGCGCGTCCAGGCCTCGGAAGAAGTGGTTGAAGCCGACTTCGTAGAGCGAGGCCGACGACGCGTAGGTGGAGATGTGTCCGCCCACGCCGATGCCCGGCCGCTGTGCGCGGTGCACCGTGAGCGCGGCGTTCCAGCGGATCCAGCGGCGGTAGCGCCGCTCGAGCTCTTCATCGCCCGGGAACTCGGGCTCGTTCTCGGGGGCGATCGTGTTGATGTAGTCGGTCGTGGGGACCTGGGGCACGTTCAGCTGCAGCTCGTGCGAGGTCTGCAGGAGACTGAGCATGATCTCGCGGCCGCGGCCGGCGCCCTTGCTGTCGACCAGCTGGTGCAGGGATTCCTGCCACTCGGAGGTCTCGTCGGGGTCGCTGTCCTGCGGGCCCTGCGAATACGGATCCTGATCGTTGACAGTCACAAGAGACCTTTCGTCGTCTGGCAGATCGTGCCAGGAATGAGCTGCGGATGCATGGGCGCTTTGTTCAGCGCGCACAACACATCCTGGATCAGCCTAGTCACATCCGGGTGTGGAGAGGCGACCCGTGCGCCTCTCCTAAACTGGAGCGTGTCGGGCCTATAGCTCAGTTGGTTAGAGCACCTCGTTTACACCGAGGGGGTCGGGAGTTCGAGTCTCTCTGGGCCCACCGCAGTGCGCACGTGTCGCTGTCGCACCGACGGCGCCGGTGCGTCGCTCACCCGAAAGCGCGCACCTCCAGGCCGATGCGGCCGGCGATCTCCGCGATCTCGTCGACGTCTCGCTGGGCGACGACCACGAGCGGGCAGGCGTCCGTCCCCTCGTCGAGGTAGAGCAGGCGCATCCCGCGGGGGATGAGAAGCGCGTCTGCCCGCGAGATGGCCTCCTCCAGCGCCCCGTCGACGTCGCCGACCTCGTCCACGTCGATCCCCGCGCGGACGATGCGCGGCAGCTGCCCGAGCGCGTCGGCGAGCTCCACGCCCGAGTCGGACCACTCCATGTAGGCGAGTGCGCCGGCGTCGTCGAGGGCGTCCAGGAGGGCCGCCCCGAAGTCGGCGTCCCCCTGCGACGCACGCCGGAGCGCGACGGCGACCTCGGGGTCGTCGTCGATCAGAGCGCCGAGGCGCACTCCGTCTTCGACCACGTCAGTCCCCGCGGCCGGTCACGCGCGGCTCGGCGGGGTTCAGATAGACCCCGTCGTCCGTGCCGAGGCGCGAGTGGCTGCGGGAGTACACGAAGTACACGACGAAGCCGATGACGAGCCAGATGAGGAACCGAAGCCAGGTCTCCACGGTGAGATTGAGCATGAGGTACAGGCAGATGAGCGCCGAGATGCCGGGCAGCCACGGATTCAGCGGAACCCGGAATCCGCGCTTCAGGTCGGGTCGCGTGCGCCGCAACACGATCACGCCCACCGAGACGAGCACGAACGCCGAGAGCGTGCCGATGTTGACCATCTCCTCCAGCACACCGATCGGAGTGAAGCCGGCCACGATCGCGACGATGACGGTGACGACGATCGAGATGACCCACGGCGTCCGCCAGGCGGGGTGCACCTTCGCGAGCCGCTGGGGCAGCAGACCGTCGCGGGACATCGCGAAGATGATGCGCGTCGCGCCGATCAGCAGCGTCAGGACCACCGTCGTGAGCCCGGCGACGGCGCCGGCGGAGATGACCGTGGCCATCCATGCCTGCCCGTGGTAGGTGAAGGCGTTGGCGAGCGCGGCGGCCGGGTCGAGGTCGGCGTAGGAGACCATGCCGGTGACCACGAGCGCGACGGCGCAGTACAGGATCGTGCAGATGACGAGCGACGCGATGATCCCGATCGGCAGGTCGCGCTGCGGGTTCTTGGTCTCTTCCGCCGTCGTCGCCACGACGTCGAAGCCGATGTAGGCGAAGAACACCAGCGCGGCGCCCGCGAAGATGCCGCCGAGACCGAACGCCATCGGCTCGGCGCCCAAGAGGAACTGCAGGAGCGGCTGCGTGAGCCCCGTCGCGGTCTCGCGTGGGGCGGCATCCGGCACGAACGGCACATAGTTGGCGGGGTTGATGAACTGGATGCCGGCGACGATGACGAAGAGCACGATGAAGAGCTTCACGGCGACGAGCACGAGGTTCACGCGCATCGACTCGCGGATGCCGAAGGTCATGAGCGCGCCGAGCACGACCACGAGGAGCACTGCGGGCAGATCGACCGTGCCGCCGTAGCTGATCTCGGGGGGAAGGGCGATGCCCAGCTGTCCGAGGAGCACGCCGAGATAGGCGCTCCACCCCTGGGCCACGACGCTCGCCCCGAGGAACATCTCGAGGATGAGATCCCACCCGATGATCCAGGCGAACAGCTCACCGAGGGAGGCGTACGAGAACGTGTAGGCGGAACCCGACACCGGCACGGTCGAGGCGAATTCGGCGTAGCACATCGCGGCCAGCGCGCACGCGATCGCGGCCACGACGAAGCTGACGACGATGGCGGGACCGGCGACCTCGTGCGCCGCGCGGCCCGTGAGGGTGAAGATGCCGGCGCCGATGACGACGCCGACGCCGAACACGGTGAGGTCGAGTGCGGAGAGGGACTTCTTCAGCCGGAACTCCGGCTCCTCCGTGTCGGCGATCGACCGCTCGACGGATTTCGTGCGCATCAGGCTCATGGGAGGCCTCTCTGGGGCGGTGCGACGGTGTCGTGACAGATCCCACATGCTAGCGGCATGCCTGCGGCGCGGGGAGGGGGTCACCGCCCGGCGTCGACGGCACGCGGTAGGTTGGTGGGGTGAAAGCCAGCCGCTCCGACCAGGCCCGCCTCCTCGAGCTCGCCGCTCTGGATGCCGGCATCCGACACGCAGATCACGCTCGTCGCAACCCCGCCCAGACCGCGCGGGTCCAGGAGCTCCTCGCCCAACGGCAGGCGCAGTCGGCCGAGTTGACCGGGCTCCTCGGGGCGCGCGACGACGCGAAGGCCGAGCTGGCGCGCATCGAGTCCGACGTCGCCCTCGTCGACGCGCGGGCCGCCCGCGACGCCGAGCGCCTGGCCGCATCCACCAACGCGAAAGACGCTCAGGGGCTCGAGCACGAGATCGCGTCGCTGACCAAGCGCAAGCGCGACCTCGAAGACGCGGAGCTCGAGATCATGGAGCGCCTGGAAGCAGCCGACGCCGCCGTTGCGGCACAGGAGCAGGTGATCGCCGAGACGAACGCCGAGGGCGCCCGCCTGAGCGGTGAAGGCAAGTCGGCGGTCGCCGAGGCGACGGCCCGGTTCGAGGCCGCCACGCGCGACCGCTCGGCGCTCGCGGCCGACGTGCCCGCCGAACTGCTCGCGATGTACGACCGGCTCGCCGCGCGCGGGGTCGGCGCGGGGGCGCTGCGCCAGCGCACCTGCGAGGGATGCCGGATGGTGCTCTCCGGAACCGATCTGCAGGTCCTCCGCAATGCCGCCGACGACGACGTCGTCACGTGCCCGGAGTGCGGGTGCATCCTGGTGCGCACCGATGAATCGGGTCTCTGACCTCCGTGTGACGGCGTGAGCGTACGGCGGGCACGGTGACCACCGGCGCCGTCGCACCGTGGGTGCTGGTCGCGCGCGACGGCGACGACGTCCTCGTCGGCGCGGCAGGTGAGGGCGAACCGACACCGCTGACTGCGGATGGCTGGCTGCGCGTGGTCCGGGATGCCGCCCCCGGAACCCGGTGGGTCTGGGACGATACCCGGCGGTGGTACCCGGATCTCCTCGCGGCGGGCATCGAGGTGGCCCGGTGTCGCGACCTGCGTCTGTGCCACACCGTCCTGGCGTTCAGTCAGCGCGTGGCGGATGCGTCCGCCCTGCGCGCCGCGGCGGACTGGCGCGCCCCCGAGCCCGACCTCGTGCTCGGTCCGGGTGCCGCCGCAGCGACGCTCTTCGACGTGGAAGATGAGCCGGAGGCGCAGCACCGACGCGGGGTGCCGTCGGATTTCAGCGCTGTGCACGCCGAGTACCGGCGACAGGAGGCGGCGCTCGACGCGTCGTCCGACCCCGATCGCCTGCGTCTGCTGCTCGCAGCAGAATCGGCCGGCGCCCTGCTCGCGATCGAGCTCCATGCCGCGGGCCTTCCCTGGAGCCGCCGGGTGCACGAGCGGATCCTCACCGAGCGCCTGGGGGATCGGCCCGCGGCCGGTCGGCTTCCACGGCGGGTCGAAGAGCTGGCCGCCGAGGTGCGCGGGGTGCTGGGTGACCCCTCGGCGAGTCTCGATTCGCAGCCGAAGCTGCTGCGGGCGCTGCACCGGGTGGGCGTGCTCGCGACCTCCACCAGCCGGTGGGAGTTGGAGCGGTTCGACCACCCCGTCATCGCACCCCTCCTGGCCTACAAGAAGCTCACGCGTCTGCTCACCGCGAACGGCTGGGCGTGGGTGGACGAGTGGGCCCCGGACGGCCGGTTCCGTCCGGTCTACGTCCCCGCCGGCGTGGTCACGGGGCGATGGGCGTCGTCCGGCGGCGGAGCGCTGCAGCTCCCGCGGGAGCTCCGGCCCGCGGTCCACGCCGATCCGGGGTGGACGCTCGTCGTCGCCGATGTGGCGCAACTCGAGCCGCGCGTGCTTGCCGCCATGGCCCGGGACGAGTCGCTGGCGGCCGCCGCGCGCGGCACCGATCTGTACGCGGGCATCGTCGCCGGCGGCGTCGTGTCGACGCGGCAGGAGGCGAAGGTCGCCGTGCTCGGCGCGATGTACGGAGCGACGACCGGCGACAGCGGACGGCTGGTCCCGGCGCTGCGGCGCGCCTATCCGCGGGCCATGGGGCTCGTCGACGAGGCAGCACGGGTCGGCGACGACGGCGGTGTCGTGACGACGTGGCTCGGCCGCTCGTCGCCGCCTCCGTCGCCGGAGTGGCACGACGTGCAGTCGGCGGCGGGTGCGCCCGAGGCGACCGAGGTCGATCGTGCGCGGGCGCGCCGCTCGGCGCGCGACCGCGGCCGGTTCACCCGCAACTTCGTCGTCCAGGGGACGGCCGCCGAGTGGGCCGCCGCGTGGCTCGCCCACCTGCGCACGCAGTTGGCGGCGCTGCCTGCGGTCGACGCGGATGCCGGGGCCCCGGCATCCGGCCCCGTGTTCGGACGACGCGCCCACCTGGCGTTCTTCCTGCACGACGAGATCATCGTGCACGCGCCGCGCGAGCCGGCCGAGGCCGCCGCCGCGGCCGTGCGGTCGGCCGCCGAACGCGCGACGACGCTGCTGTTCGGGAGCTTCCCGCTCGACTTCCCCCTCGACCTCAAGATCACGGACGACGCCGCGAAAGCGTGATCACGCGCACGGCGCCAGGACAGGATCCGAGATCTCGGCGGGGTTGAGGAGCGGTGTCGTCAGGATCTGCGGCATGAGGGCCTCCTGCCCTGACGCGACGAATCGGAAGTCGATGACGTTGACTTCGCCGGGCGACAGGTTCACGCGCACGAGACTCGTCGGGAAGCCGTTGTCGTCGACGTCGACCGACACCTCCGGCACGCCGTCCTTCTGGACACCCCCGAAGAATGTGCCCGGGGGCGCGGCGATCGAGATGCTGGTGCCGATGTCGCCGATACCTGTGCCGTACCGGCCGTCGCCCGACATCGAGCCGGGCAGCACCGCGTCGGCGGCGAGCGAACTGCTCATGGTCACGCTGATCAGGGTCTCCGCGCGCCCGTCCTCCCGACACTGCGACACCTGCGACGCGATGGCGAGGTGCAGGAACGTGTCGAGCTTTCCGCCGGTCGCGTCGTTGACGTAGACGGCGTATGCCGACGGCCCCGCCGCGGTGTGACGGGCGGACG
>JACEFY010000385.1 GCA_016807485.1 Stenotrophomonas maltophilia
CCGCCGACGGCGAGGACGAGCCCCGACGATACGACGCCGGTGATCCACCCGTCCGCATCGTCCGGGGTGTTCAGCTGCAGCGGGATGAGCAGCTGCAGCGGGGTGAGCTGTACGGTCCACAGCGCGAGCCACGCGAGGGTGAACAGGACGAACCAGCGGGCGCCGACGCGCCGCGCGCCGCCGCTCACGCGCGAGCCTCCGCGGATGCGTGTGCCTCGGAGATGAGCGCGCGGTACCAGTCGAACGAAGCCTTCGGTGTGCGCGCCGACGTCTCGTGGTCGACGTGTACGATGCCGAACCGCTGCGTGAAGCCCTCGGCCCATTCGAAGTTGTCGAGCAGCGACCACACCGTGTACTCGCGCACATCAACGCCGTGCGCCCGCGCGGCGGCGACAGCTCCGATGTGCCCCGCCAGGTAGGCGATCCGGTCGGCGTCGTCGAGCGGGCCTGCGACCCGGTCGGGCTCGGGGAACGACGCCCCGTTCTCGCCGATGATGAGCGGCGGAAGCGCATCGCCGTAGCGCCGTCGGGTTTCGACCAGCAGCTCGGTCAGCGCCTCCGGCACGATGGGCCAGCCGAATCCCGTGACGGCGGCGCCGGGCGTCGGCAGCAGGTCGAACGGCACCGGTCCTTCCGCTGCCGCGGCGATCGTGGTGGGGTTGTAGTAGTTGATCCCGTAGAAGTCGCTCCGGGCCCCGATGAGCTCGAGGTCGCCGTCTTCGACGGGCTGCTCGGGCAGGCCGAAGGCCGCGGCATCCGGATAACGGCCCAGGAGGATCGGATCGGCGAACAGCCGATTGTGGATGGTGTCGTAGACCGCCGCGGCGGTGAGGTCGGCTTCGTCTTCCGACGCAGGCACGACGGTCGTGTGGTTGTTCACGATCCCGACCTCGCCGGCCCCCGCGTCGCGGATGATCCGCTGCGCGAGGCCGTGTGCGAGGAGCTGGTGGTGCACGGTGGGCAGTGCGTCGAACAGCAGCTGACGACGCGGCGCGAGCTCGCCGATCGCATAGCCCTGCAGGGTGGTGGAGACCGCTTCGTTGATCGTGTACCAGTGTCGGACGCGGTCGCCGAGGGCGTCGACGACGGCCCGGGTGTAATCGGCGAAGCGGAGGGCGGTGTCGCGCTCGAGCCAGCCGCCCGCCTCTTCCAGCGGCGCGGGCAGATCCCAGTGGTAGAGCGTCGGGAAGGGCGTCACCCCTGCGTCGAGGAGACCGTCGACGAGTCGCGCGTAGCCGTCGAGGGCACGCCGTTCGATCGCGCCGCGCCCGTCGGGCTGCACGCGCACCCACGACACCGAGAACCGGTAGCGGTCGACGCCGAGTCGCGAGAGGAGCGCGATGTCCTCGGCGCCGCGGTGCCAGCTGTCGGGCCCGGGCTCGGCCGTGCTGCCGTCACGGATCGCGCCGGGGGTGTCGACCATGTCATCCCAGATCGAGCGTCCGCGGCCGTCGGCCGTACGGGCTCCTTCGACCTGGAACGCGGCCGTCGCGGCCGACCATCGGAACGGGGGTCGGAGATGGGTGAGGTCTACGGGGGGAATCGATGCCACGGGAGGCCCTTCGTCGGACGCGTCACCGGTCGGGAGCCGGTGATGCCGATCATGCCGCATGGCGGCGGCCGGTGACCTGATAGACTCGGTGATTGGCTTGCGTGGGAGTCCCACACCTCACACGACAGTCGCACGGCGCCCCTCTACCGCCGAGCGGCACTCTTCATCCGAAACTCCGAACGAAAGACGTCGAACGTGGCGAATATCAAGTCGCAGATCAAGCGCAACAAGACCAACGAGAAGGCGCGCGAGCGCAACAAGGCCGTCAAGAGCGAGCTCCGCACCGAGGTGCGTCGCACCCGCGAAGCCGTCGCCGGCGGCGACAAGGCTGCTGCCGAGAAGGCACTGGCCCGCGCGACCAAGAAGCTCGACAAGGCCGTGAGCAAGGGCGTCATCCACGAGAACCAGGCCGCGAACCGCAAGTCGGCCATCGCGAAGCAGGTTGCCGCTCTCTGAGCGCCAGACGCACGACGAAGGCCCGCCTCCTCTCCCCGTGAGAGGCGGCGGGCCTTTCTCGTGGGCTCGGCGCGTGCGCTCTCACCTGAGCAGGTTCCGGGGGCGACTGTGGTCGCATGCGCGCGCGGATGCGGCGCGAACGGACCCGCGAACACACAGCGCCACCCGTCGGGACGGCGGTGCCCCTGAGGTCAGGCGCCGAACGGGGCGC
>JACEFY010000386.1 GCA_016807485.1 Stenotrophomonas maltophilia
GGAAGCGCTGCGCGGCGTGCCCGTGTCGGCGTTCGCGCGGGTGCTGTCGCGGGTCGAGCCCACGCCCGGCGCGCGCGAGCTCGTCGGCGAGATCCATCGCCGGCGTGGCATCGCCGCGGTCGTCTCGGGGGGCTTCCACGAGGTCCTCGACACGGTCGCCCCCGACCTGGGGATCGACCTCTGGCGCGCGAACCGGCTGGCGGTCTCCGACGGTGCGCTCACCGGCGCGGTCGACGGCCCGATCGTCGACGCCGCGGCGAAGGCCGAGGCGCTCCGCGAATGGGCCACCGCGCACGGCGTGCCGCTCGCGCGGACGATCGCGATCGGCGACGGGGCGAACGACCTCCGGATGATGGATGCCGCCGGCCTCGGCATCGCCTTCAACGCGAAGCCCGCCGTGCGCGCGCAGGCAGATCTCGTCGTCGGGCCGGTCGACCTCCGCGCGGTGATCGCGCTCCTGCCCTGACGGATGTCGGCGGCCGCGCGTAGTGTCGCCGGCATGGACATCATCCTCATTCCCGGTCTCTGGCTCGATGCGTCGTCGTGGGACGACGTCGTCCCCACGCTGCGCGATGCGGGGCTCACTCCCCGCGCGTTGACCATGCCCGGCACCGGCGCCCCGGCGTCGGAGAGCTCCGAGATCGGCATCGCCGACTGGGTCGCCGCGACCGTTGCCGCGATCGACGCCGCCGAGGGCCCGGCGGTCGTCGTCGGCCACAGCGGCGGCGGCAACGTCGCCTGGGGCGCCGCCGACGCGCGGCCCGACCGCGTCGCACGCGTCATCCTGGTCGACACGGCAGTGCCCTTCGACGGCGGCATCATCTCGGAGTTCGAGACCGTCGACGGCGTCGTCCCCTTCCCCGGGTGGGACTTCTTCGATGCCGACGATGTGGCCGATCTCGATGCCGACGTCCGCGCCGCGACCGCGCCCCGCGCCCTCAGTGTGCCGGCGCGCGTTCCGACCGATCCGATCGCCCTCGCCGACGAGCGGCGCTATGCGGTCCCCGTCAGCGTGCTGTCTGGTCCGTTCGACGAGGCGACCTTCCGCGGCTTCATGGCGGAGTGGGGGCGGTATGCGACCGAGTTCGAGGCGATCGCCGACACCGAGGTCGTCAAGCTGTCGACGGGCCACTGGCCGCAGTTCTCCCAGCCGCAGCGGCTGGCCGACGAGATCGTCCGGGCGGTGCGTCGCTCCTGACTCAGTGCCCCATGCCGAGGCCACCGTCGACGGGGATGACGGCGCCGGAGATGTAGGCCGCGTCGTCGGATGCGAGCCACGTCACGACCCCGGCGACCTCGTCGGCCGTGGCGAACCGCCCGGCGGGGATGTTGCGCTTGTACTCGGCCTGCGTGTCGAGGGCGAGCTCCGCGGTCATGTCGGTCTCGATGAAGCCGGGCGCCACGACGTTCGCGGTGATGTTGCGCCCGCCCAGTTCGCGCGTCAGCGACCGGGCGAAGCCGACGAGGGCGGATTTCGAAGCCGAGTAGTTGATCTGGCCGGCCGAGCCGTAGAGGCCCACGACGCTCGAGATCAGGATGACGCGCCCCCATTTGGCTCGCAGCATCCCCTTCGACGCGCGCTTGACGACGCGGAACGTGCCGCCGAGGTTGGTCGCGACGACGGAGTCGAAGTCGTCTTCCGTCATCCGCAGCAGCAGGGTGTCCTTGGTGATCCCCGCGTTGGCGACGACGATCTCCACAGGGCCGAGCGCCGCTTCGACCTCGGAGAACGCGGCATCCAGCGACGCCGCGTCGGTGACGTCGGCGCGGACGGTCAGCGTGCCCTCCGGGCCTTCGCCCGAGCGAGCCGTGACGGCGGTGCGATACCCCTCCGCAACGAAGCGTTCGGCGATCGCGCGGCCGATGCCGCGGTTTCCGCCGGTGACGAGAACGACTCGATCGGTCGACATGGTGCTCCCCGGGTTGCGTGGTCGGATCCGCACCAGCCTAGTCGGCGGGCAGCGGGCGCTCCCGGATAGGCTGGGGCTGCCCGTCCGAAGGAGACCTCCGTGACCGACCTCACTCCCCCGCAGCAGCCCGCCGACGCGTCCGGCGCCCCCGGCGCGCAGCCCGGCTACCCGCCCTACGCGGGTGCCCCCGCCTACCAGCCGCCCGCTTACCCGCAGCAGCAGGCGTACCCGGCTCAGCAGCCCGTCCAGCCCTACCCGGGCGCCGCCCCGACGTACGCACCCGCGCCGTACGGCTACGGC
>JACEFY010000387.1 GCA_016807485.1 Stenotrophomonas maltophilia
ACCGCGACCGGTGGCGCCTACCAGGCCGGCGACCTCATCGGGCAGTACGGGTCGGTCCCGGGGTATCTCACCGCGGCCTTCGCCGACAAGAACACCGGCATGACCGTCGCCGTGGTGCTCAACAACTCGCGCGCCGGCGGCGACGTCGCCCGCGTGCTGGCCTGGGAGCTCGCTGCGATCGCGTCGAAGGCGCCCGCCGCGGCGGGAAGCACCGCCCCCGCCGCCGGCCTCCCGTGGACCGCGGAGGACATGGCCGCGCAGCTCGCCGGCGCAGCCGTCTGCCCGATCCCCTGACGCGCGGATCGCCCGCGTGAAGAGGAGCGCGTCCGCGGCCGTCGGGCTGGTCGTGATCGGTCTGGCCTGCCAGGAGGTCGGCGCCTCGCTCGCGTACCTCCTGTTCGACGACGTCGGCCCGCTCGGCATGGTCATGCTCCGGCTCGTCTTCTCGGCGCTCGTGCTGCTGCTCATCGCCCGCCCGCGCCTCCGCGGGCACAGCGGCTCGGCCTGGCGCGGCGTCCTCTGGCTCGGCGGGGTGCTGGCGCTCATGAACGGGCTGTTCTATCTGGCGCTCGAGCGGCTGCCGCTCGGGGTCACCGTGACGATCGAGGTGCTCGGTCCGCTCGTGCTCGAGTCGGAGAAGGTCGTCCCTCCGGGCCCGCCGGGGGTCTGCGCCGTGCCATAGGCCAGGAGCTCGCGGGGTTCCCACGTCCGCGCCGGGCTCGCCAGCATCCGACCGGTCAGGCGGTCGGTGTACGAACCGAGCCCCGCCGTCGAATCGCACAGCTGGCCCAGCGTGAGCGACGCGTCGAGCTGCACCCCGCTGACCCACTCGGTGACGGGATCGTCGAGGTCGACCGTGCCGTCGGCGACCGCGGCGTACAGCGCATCGCACGTCATGGCGCGCGTGACCGATCCCGCCTTGAAGATCATGTCGGTGGTCACGGGCGCGCCGCCCGGCGTGGATGTGCCGAGCCCCTTCACCCACGAGCCTGCCCACGGGGCCCACACGCCGACGATGGCGCCGCTCGATCCCGTCGCCGCGATGGCGCGGTCCATCGACGCCTGCAGCTGCGCTTGCGTGTCGTCGGGGAAGGCGGCATCCACCTGCGCGGGAAGGTCGACTTTGAGCTCGGCGTCGGCGGCGCACGCCGACACCCCGAGCAGCAGCGCCGCCGCGCCGGCGATCGCGACCAGCCGACGCGTGTGATGGAAACGCCGCATACTCACCCCCGAATGGTGTCGCTTCCAGCGTAGGTCACATCGTCGATCGCGCCGATCAGCCGCATGCCTAAGGTGGACCCATGCCGCATACTTTCGAGCCCGAGGCGCTGGCCGGCGTGCTCGGTCACATGAACAACGATCACGTCGACGACAATCTGCTCATCGCCCGCGCCTTCGCGCCGTTGCCCGACGTGATCCAGTCGGTGATGACCGCCTTCGACGGCGACGGCGGCCAGTGGCACGTCATCACCGCCGACGGCGCCGAGGATGTCATCCGCATCCCGTGGCCCGGGGGATCCATCACCGAGCGCCGCGAGGTGCGGCGCGAGATCGTGGCGCTCTACGACGCGGCGTGCGCGCGGCTCGGCATCACTCCGCGACCGCACGACTGAAACCTTCAGGTTAGCTGTACCTAACTCCGCTACACTCGGTTCCGTGACCGATCTCGTGCCCTTCTCGACCGCCCTCCGCGAGCGCTCGCGCACCGCGCACTCCGGCAGCGAGAGCGCCGGCTTCATGGACGACCTCATGCGCGGGAGGGGTACGCGGGAGGATTACGTCTCGCTCGTCGCCCAGCACTGGTTCATCTACGAGGCGCTCGAGGATGTCGGCGAGCGGATGCGGGACTCCCCCATCGCGGCGCCGTTCCTCAGCGACAAGCTCACCCGGCTGCCCGCGCTCGAGGCCGATCTCGCCTTCCTCATCGGACCCGACTGGCGCGAGCGCATCGCGCCCCTGCCCACTACCGTCCGCTATGTCGACCGCATCCGCGAGGTCGGCGCGACCTGGCCCGGCGGATTCGTCGCCCACCACTACACGCGCTACCTCGGCGACCTCTCCGGCGGCCAGTTCATCGGCAAGCTCATGGCGCGGCAGTTCGGGTTCGAGACCAACGGCATCGGCTTCTACCTGTTCGCCGAGATCGCCGATCCGGCATCCTTCAAAGACGTCTACCGTGACCGTCTCGACGCCGCCGGATGGGAGGCCG
>JACEFY010000388.1 GCA_016807485.1 Stenotrophomonas maltophilia
CGCTTCTCGTCGAGGCGGTAGAAGCGCCGCCAGAGGACGAAGCTCACCAGGATCATCGCGAGCGGCGCGAGGAGCATCATCACCTTCACGAGGACGACACCGTCCGGGGTCATGCCCGCGGCGTCGCCGGCATCCTTCATCCCGCTGGCGATCACGGTCCACCCGACGATGCCGCTCGCGACCGCCGACCCCAGCTTGTAGATGAACGGCTGCAGCGACAGCGTGACGCTGTCGTTGCGGCGGCCGAACTTCCACTGGCCGTACTCGACGGTGTCGGAGACGAACATCAGCATGAGCAGCTGCAGCACCGCCTGCGCCGCGAAGATGGCCACCCCGGAGGCGACCACGAGCACGAGGCCGCCGGGAGGGGCGAAGAAGAACACGGCGTACCCGACGGAGATCACCGCGATCGCGAGGGTGAACAGCGTGCGCCGGGTCGCCAGGCGGCTGAGCAGCGGATAGATCGCGAATGCGGTGATCTGCGAGACGCCGAGCACGAGCGCGAAGACCGTGTACATGCCTTCGTCGCCATACACATACGTGAAGTAGTACAGGCCGAAGTTGATGGTCGTCGTGAACGCGATCATGAAGAGCGCCAGCGACACCGCGACCGCCAGCAGCTGGTCGTTGCGGAAGATGAGGCGGGCGAGATCGCGGAAACGCGTGCGCTCCCCGTCTACCAGGAGCGTGCGGTCCTCGCGGACGACGGCAAGCGTGATCGACTGGAAGACGATCATCAGGACCGCCGCTCCCACCGCGACCCAGAAATACGACCAGCGCATGTCCCCGATCGCCGCGCCGATCGCGCCCGAAACCGGCACGATCGCGATGACCATCGTGAAGGCGCCGATCGCGGAGCAGATGCGCGCGATCGCCCCCACCTTCTCCCGCTCCTTCTGATCCTGACTGATCGCCGGGAGCATCGACCAGTAGCCGACGTCGTTGATCGTGTACGACGCACTCCACGCGAGGTAGACGACGGCGAAGACCGCGACGAAGGCCGCGTCGCCCAGGCCGTTGGGCGTGAACAGCACCACCATCAGAACGGTCGACGCGATGAGGCCGAGGAGCACCCACGGCTTGAACTTGCCCCAACGCGTGCGGGTGTTGTCGACGAGGACGCCGATGAACGGGTCGCTGACCGCGTCGAACACCCGGGTGAGCACCATCGCGATCGTCACGCCCGCGAACGCCGCGGTCGAGACCTGCAGCACGTCGCTCAGATAGAACAGCAGGTACAGGCTCACGAGCGTGTACGCCGTGTCGCGCCCGATGGTGCCGACACCGAACCCGACGCGGTTGCGCCGCTGCATCCTGCGCTGCTCGCCGCCGGCGATCCCGCTCACACGCGCCTCCTCGCAGGCCGGGCCCCGTCGCCCGACGGCATCAGCCTAGGCCTCGGGCCGCCCGCTCGTCAGTCGGACGTTCCGGTTGCTCCGATCGACCGCTACCCTGGGGTCATGACCGAGCTACGCCTCG
Organism: Stenotrophomonas maltophilia; assembly: GCA_016807485.1. Classification (GTDB taxonomy): domain Bacteria; phylum Actinomycetota; class Actinomycetes; order Actinomycetales; family Microbacteriaceae; genus Microbacterium. The sequence goes on from JACEFY010000388.1 coordinate 1,480, forward strand.
TGGAACTGTCCGCCGCGACCATCGTCGCGGTGAACACCATGTCCCTCAAGCCCGGGCAGGAACAGTACCTGGCGCCGACGAGCTATGCCGTCGCCGGCGCGGTCGTCAACCCGACGACCGCCTGGCAGCGCGTGGTGCTCGATGGAGACGAGGTCGTCGGCTTCGTCAGCGCGAACTTCGATCCGGAGGCGCCGCAGGATCACTTCCGCTCGGTCCTCTGGCGCATCAATGTGGATGCCGACGACCAGGGCCGCGGTGTCGGCCGCTTCGCAGTCGACGGACTCCTCGACGAGGCCACGGCGTCGCTCGACATCCCCAGTGAACGTCAGATCCAGGAGGCGCTGCAGACCCTGCTGGCCGATCGGACGGCGATCATCATCGCCCACCGCCTGTCGACCGTCGCGATCGCCGACCGCGTGCTCGTGATGGAGCACGGCGAGATCATCGAGGACGACACCCCGGAGGCCCTCATCGCGGGCACCGGCAAGTTCGCGCGGCTCCACGCCGCGTGGCGGGAGTCGCTGGTCTGACGCTTGCGGTGTCCCGGCCCGGCGTTCGACGGGTCGGGATGCCGCCGTGGCTACAGGCGGATCTCGGCGACGACTTCGCCGAACTCGGTCTCACCGGTGGGCGTGAAGCCCACCCGCTGGAAGAAGGCCTCCGGGCCCCCTTCGCCGGCCTCGTAGATCACGTTCACGCGGTCGAATCCGCAGTCGCGTCCCTCGTCG
>JACEFY010000389.1 GCA_016807485.1 Stenotrophomonas maltophilia
GGAAGCGACCACACCCGCCCCCGGACGCGGAAAGTGGGCGCACATGGTCGCATCCCCGGGGGGAAGCGCCCATATGCGCCCACGAAACGCAGGCGAGGTCAGTCGGCGCGCACCTCGACCACGACGGGAGGGTAGCCGTCGGCGGTCGCGGTCAGGGTGATGGTTCCGGATGCCGTGGCCCGCGCGATCGCGAGCAGGCGCCCGTCGTGGGTCGACCGCGTGGGGCCGGCGAACGACTCCAGCGTGCGCGCGCGCCCCGACCCGAGGCCCGCCAGCTCGCCCGGGCCCGACACCGCCACGGTCACGTCGACGTCGCGGTCGCACACGGCGATGCCGGCGGCATCCGTCAGGGTGATCGGGATGTACGCGAGCCCACCCGCGGCATCCACCGTCGGCGACTCCGACCGGGCGCGGAGTGTCACGTCACCCGCGGTGCGCAGTGCGGCCCGGCCGACCTCGGCCCCGCCCCGCCGGGCGACGGCGACGAGCTCGCCGGGCTGGTACTCCGTCTCGAACCGGGCGATCAGGGGGCGCGGCGCACCCACCGGCGCGACCCCCAGCGAACGCCCGTCGAGCAGCAGTTCGACCTCGTCGGCGTCGGCGTAGACGTCCACCGTGATCGGGGCACCGGGTTCGGCTCCCCAGCTCCACGAGGCGACCGCGTCGTCCCACGACCACGGCGTCTTCTCGACGGGCCGGCCGTGGTTCTCGGGGCGGTGCACGGCGAAGGCGGGGCCGGCGGCGAGGCCGAAGGCGATCTCGCGATAGAGCGATGCCGGCGTCCGGTGGCCGGTGATGTCGATGTCGCCGCACTGGGCGAGCAGGTACGGGAAGGGCCCGGCGGTCCCCGTCGACACGTAGCCGTCGACGTCGGTGTACTCGACCCGGCCGATGCCGGCCTCGCCGATGTAATCGAAGCCCGTCCAGGTGAAGTCGCCGATGACGTACGGGAAGCGCTGCACGTCGCGCCAGAGGTCGGCGATGCGGTCGGGGAAGGTCTCGGACCCCACGATGATGCGATTCGGGAACAGGTCGCCGTCGAGCTCGTAGCGCGAGTCGGCGTAGTTGAACCCGACGACGTCGAGCACCGCCGCCGACTCCTCGGTCGACCGCGTGACGAGCTCCGACGCGTTGGATGCCGCCATCTGCTCGCCCAGGCCGGCCATCATCGTGTTGGGATCGGTCTCGGCGAGGTCCCCCAGGACCTCGGCCATCTTGTCCATGTTGGCGAGGATGCCGTTGATGCCGTTCGTGATGAACCGCGTCGGGTCGAGGCGCCGGAACTCCTCCGCGATGCGGCGGCTCCACGTCGCCCCGTGGGGGGTGCCCAACTCGAGGATCTCGTTGCCGATGGAGTACAGCACGACGCTCGGGTGGTTGCGGTCTTTGCGGACGAGGGCGGCGACGTCGGCCTGCCACTTCTTGTCGAACCCGACGGAGGCGTCGAAGCCCGTCTTCGCGCGCGTCCATACGTCGCTGAGCTCATCCATGACGAGCACGCCGTGCCGGTCGCAGGCCTCCAGCAGCGTCCGGCTGGCCGGGTTGTGGGCGCTGCGGATCGCGTTGAACCCGCCCTCCTTGAGCAGACGCACCTTGCGGTCCTCGGCATCCGGATGCGTAATCGCGCCGAGCGGGCCGTTGTCGTGGTGCACGCACGCGCCGCGGAGGTCGACGGTCTGTCCGTTGACGCGCAGCCCGTGCACACGGTCGAGCTGGAGACGACGGATGCCGAAGGCCACCGCATCCTCGTCGAGCACCGCCTCGTCGCCCCGAAGGGTCATGCGCGCCTCGTACCGGTCGGGGTTCTCCGGACCCCAGAGCGCGGGCTCGGCGACCGGCACCCGCACCCGGGCGACGGCGTCGCTGCCCGGGAGAACCGTCACGGGGGCGTCGGTCTCGGCCACGACGGCGCCGCCCGGGGCGACGATCTGCCAGGCCAGACGGAGCGTGCGCGTGTGGCGGGTCGTGTTCTGGACGCGGGTGGCGATCTCGACGATCGCGCGCTCGGCGTCGATGTCGTCGACGACCACCGTCGTGCCGTCGAGCGCGAGGTGGACCGGGTCGGCGACCACGAGGTGCACGGGTCGATAGATGCCGGCGCCGGTGTACCAGCGGCTGTCGCGGTGCGCGCGCGCCTCGACGGTGATCGTGTTGACCTCGCCGAAGCGGAGGAACGCGTCGGCGGCCACCGTGAACGCGGCGTAC
>JACEFY010000390.1 GCA_016807485.1 Stenotrophomonas maltophilia
CGCCGCCGCCATCGAGGTCGGGCGGCGCCTCGCGCGCCTCGCCGAGACCAGCCAGGTGATCGCGGTCACCCACCTCGCGCAGGTCGCCGCATTCGCGAACAACCATCTGAGCGTGGTGAAATCCCATGACGGCTCCGTGACGGCCTCGAGCGTCCAGACCCTGAGCGGTCCAGACCGTGAAGCCGAGATGGCGCGGCTGCTGTCGGGGCTGTCGGATTCGACCGCCGCGCTCGAACATGCCCGGGAGTTGCTGAGCCTCGGCACTTCACGACTGATAGGATGAAAGCCCGTGACGGACACTACTTCTGCAGCGGGACATTCTTCGAACGACACCACCAAGCACATCTTCGTGACCGGCGGTGTCGTTTCTTCGTTGGGTAAGGGGCTCACCGCCGCGAGCCTGGGCAACCTCCTCACGGCGCGCGGTCTGCGCGTGGTGATGCAGAAGCTCGACCCGTACCTGAACGTCGACCCGGGAACGATGAACCCGTTCCAGCACGGCGAGGTGTTCGTCACCGACGACGGCGCCGAGACCGACCTCGACATCGGCCACTACGAGCGCTTCCTCGACATCGAACTCAGCGAGGCGGCCAACGTCACGACCGGCCAGATCTATTCGCAGGTGATCGCCCGGGAGCGTCGGGGCGAGTACCTCGGCGACACCGTGCAGGTCATCCCGCACATCACCGACGAGATCAAGCGCCGCATGCGGCTGCAGGCCGACGAGACCCCGCGCCCGGACGTCATCATCACGGAGGTCGGCGGCACGGTCGGCGACATCGAGTCCCAGCCGTTCCTGGAGGCCGCGCGGCAGCTCCGTCACGAGCTCGGTCGCGACAGCGTCTTCTTCGTGCACGTCTCGCTCGTGCCGTTCATGGGAGCCTCGGGGGAGCAGAAGACCAAGCCCACGCAGCACTCCGTCGCCGCGCTCCGGTCGATCGGCATCCAGCCGGACGCCCTCGTGCTGCGCAGCGACCGCCCCGTCACCGACAGCAACAAGCGCAAGATCGCCCTCATGTGCGACGTCGACGTCGAAGGCGTGATCAACACGGTCGACCTGCCGAGCATCTACGACATCCCGTCGACCCTGAACGACCAGGGGCTCGACAGCTACATCGCCCGCCGGCTCGGCCTCGCCGAGAAGGCGAACGAGGTCGACTGGACCCGGTGGAACAAGGTGCTGCAGGCCGTGCACAACCCGCAGCACGAGGTGACGATCGGCCTGGTCGGCAAGTACATCGACCTCCCCGACGCCTACCTGTCGGTCACCGAGGCGCTCAAGGCCGGCGGATTCGCGCAGGAGACGAAGGTGCAGGTCACCTGGATCCCGTCCGACCTGTGCGAGACCCCGGCCGGGGCCGAGAAGGCGCTCGCGGGCGTCGACGGCATCGTCGTGCCGGGCGGATTCGGCATCCGTGGCATCGAAGGGAAGCTCGGCGCGCTGAAGTTCGCGCGCGAGCAGGGCATTCCGACCCTCGGCATCTGCCTGGGCCTGCAGTGCATGGTCATCGAGTACGCGCGCAACCTCGCCGGCCTCGAGGGCGCGAGCTCGAGCGAGTTCGACCCCGACACGGAGTTCCCGGTGATCGCGACGATGGCCGAGCAGGTCGACATCCTCGCGGGGGGAGACCTCGGGGGCACCATGCGTCTCGGACTCTACGAAGCGGAGCTCGCGGAAGGCTCGCTCGCGGCGGAGGTCTACGGATCGACCCGCGCGTCCGAGCGCCACCGGCATCGCTACGAGGTCAACAACAAGTACCGCGACCAGATCGCGGCCGCCGGGCTCGTCTTCTCGGGGCTCTCACCCGACCGCAACCTCGTCGAGTACGTCGAGCTGCCGCGCGACGTGCACCCGTACTACATCGCCACCCAGGCCCACCCCGAGCTGCGGTCGCGCCCCACCGAGGCGAACCCGCTGTTCCGCGGTCTCATCGCCGCGGCGCTCGAGCGTCATAGTGCGGGCGAGCTCTTCGACGCGCCCCGCGAGGACTGAGCGGATGCTGCAGGACGACCCCGCGAGCTTCGAGGTCACCCGGACCGACACCGTCTTCACGGGGAAGGTCTGGAACATCCGCCGCGACGAGGTCGCGTACGGCGGCGGCACCATGGTGCGCGAGTACATGGACCACACCGGGGCTGTCGCCGTGCTCGCGCTCGACGACCACGACCGGGTGCTGCTGATCAAGCAGTACCGGCATCC
>JACEFY010000391.1 GCA_016807485.1 Stenotrophomonas maltophilia
ACCACCGAGCAGGCGACCTGGTTCGCGCAGACCTTCGCGCACCTGGCCGACAATGTCGAGCGGGCGGTGCTCGGAAAGCGCCACGTGGTCGAGCTCATCCTCACGGCGATGCTGAGCGAGGGGCACGTGCTCATCGAAGACGTGCCGGGAACCGGGAAGACCTCGCTCGCGCGCGCGATCGCCCAGTCGGTGCAGGGATCGCACACCCGCATCCAGTTCACCCCCGACCTGCTGCCCGGTGACATCACCGGCATCACGGTGTACGACCAGAAGACCGGCGACTTCGACTTCCACGCGGGCCCGATCTTCGCGAACATCGTGCTGGCCGACGAGATCAACCGCGCGAGCCCGAAGACGCAGGCCGCGCTCCTGGAGGTCATGGAGGAGGGGCGGGTCACGATCGACGGCATCACCCGGCCGGTCGGGAAGCCGTTCCTCGTCCTCGCGACGCAGAATCCGGTCGAGCAGGCCGGCACCTACCGCCTGCCCGAGGCGCAGCTCGACCGGTTCCTCCTGCGCACCTCCCTCGGCTATCCCGACCATGCGGCGACGGTGAGCATCCTCGGTGGAGCCGCGGTGGCCACCGACGAGCTCGTCGCCGTCATCACGCCGGACGCGCTCGTCGGGATGAGCGAGCTGGCGGGCGACGTCTACGTCGATGCGCTCGTGCTCGACTACATCGCGCGCATCGTGGATGCCACCCGCTCGGCCGACGAGGTGCGGCTCGGGGTCAGCATCCGCGGTGCGCTCGCCCTCACGCGCGCGTCACGCGCCAGCGCTGCCGCGCAGGGGCGCACCTTCGCCACGCCCGACGACGTCAAGCGGCTCGCCGTCCCCGTGCTCGCCCACCGGCTGATCCTGCACCCCGAGGCGGAGTTCGACGGGGTCACGCCCGAGGCCGTCGTCGGTCAGGTACTCCTCGATGTCACCCCGCCCAGCCGCCGGGAGGCCACGTGAGCCTCGGCGACACCCGACTGACCCGCACGTCGGCGACGACCGGCGACCGCACCGAGCGCACCGAGGTCACCTCGGCGCGCTCGCGGGCGGTCGTGGGCGCCGCCGTGCGCGCCTCGCGGGCGTGGACGACCGTGCGGGCCGCGCTGCGGGCGGCGGTCGGGTGGTGCGCACGCACCGTCCGCCCCGCCGGTGCGCTCGTGATCGCCGTCGCGACGGCGGGGCTCCTCACGGGCCTCGTCTTCGGCTGGGTCGAGGCGATCGTCGCGGGGGCGCTGGCGGCCGCGTTCCTCGTCCTCAGCATCCCGTTCCTCTTCGGCACCCGTGCCTACGACGTCGACCTCGCCCTCGCCCACGAGCGCATCGTGGCCGGCAACGGCGTCTCGGCGACGGTGACCGTGCGCAACACGGGGCAGCGCGCGAGTCTGCCCGGGCGCATCGACGTGCCGGTCGGCGCCGGGCTCGTCGAGTTCGGGGTGCCGCTGCTGCGCGCAGGACAGGAGTCGCCGCGGACGCTCGAGATCCCGGCGCAGCCGCGGGGCATCGTGCGGGTGGGTCCCGCGACCACCGTCCGTTCCGACCCCCTGGGGCTGCTGCACCGCGAGCACGCGTTCGACGACGTCCACGACCTGTACGTGCACCCGCGGACGGTCACCGTGCCGTCCTCGAGCGCGGGCCTCATCCGCGACCTCGACGGCAACCCCACGCGTCGGCTCGTCGACGCCGACATGTCGTTCCACGCCATCCGCGAGTACGCGCCCGGCGACTCGCGCCGCCAGATCCACTGGAAGTCGACGGCCAAGACGGGCCGGCTCATGGTGCGCCAGTACGAGGAGTCCCGGCGGTCCCGCATGGCGGTCGTCCTGGGGCTCGCCGACGCCGAGTACGCGACCGACGACGAGTTCGAGCTGGCCGTCAGCGCCGCCGCGTCGCTGTCGCTGCGTGCGGTGCACGATGCGCGCGACCTCGACATCGTCGTCGGCGCCGAGATCCCGCGGGTCGTCCGCGGGCGCCTGCGCGCGATCCGCCGTCTGCCGACCGGAGCGCCACGGATCGTGCTCGACGGGTTCAGCTCGGTCGGGCGCCTCAGCAACACGATGGCCTTCCGCGACGTCTGCCGCCTCACCGCCGAGTCGGCCGAGCGCCTCTCGATCGCCGTCCTCGTGGTCGGATCGGCGGTCTCGCTCACGCAGCTGCGCCAGGCGGCGCTCGCCTTCCCGGCCGACGCCGC
>JACEFY010000392.1 GCA_016807485.1 Stenotrophomonas maltophilia
CGACGGCAACCCGATCTTCTCGCAGGGCGGCGGCATCTTCCGCTTCGGCGACACGTACTACTGGTACGGCGTGCAGTACACCGCGTCGCGGCCCTATTACGAGAGCCCCACGCGCACCTACACGCGTGCCGGTGAGGTCGACTTCGTCGCGGTGACGGCATACTCCTCGACCGACCTCGTGAACTGGACGTTCGAGAACAACGTCGCCACGCGCGACACGAAGGTGAACATCCCGACCTCCAAGAACAAGCCGGGAACCACCTACTTCTCCGACATGAAGACGCTCGCCGACTCGGTCTGGATCGGCCGACTGGGTGTCGCCTACAACGAGAACACCGGCAAGTACGTGCTGCTCACCCAGTTCGAGAACGCCGACCCGAACCGCGTCGACAACGCCGGTGTGCTCTTCCTCACGGGCGACTCGCCCACCGCCGACTTCGAGTACGGCAACCTGCAGACCATGCTTCCCGGTGTGCTCGACAACGGGTCGGGCTGGAACAAGGGCACCGGCGACCAGACGGTCTTCACCGACGACGACGGTCAGGACTACCTCGTGTTCTCCTACCGCAACGGGCGCAGCCGCACCTACGTCGCCAAGATCAGCAACACCGACTCGCTGAGCGTCGAGACCGCGACGCAGGTCTTCAGCGGCGCCGGCCGCGAGGGCAACGCGATGTTCAAGCTCGACGGGCAGTACTACATCGCGAGCTCCGACCTGCACGGCTGGAACACGTCGCAGACCTACGTGATCCGCTCGCTGAACGGGCAGATCCAGGGGGCGTACTCGCCGATGTACGTGTTGCCGGGCACCGAGAAGGACTACAGCCACGTCACCCAGAGCGGCTTCTTCCTCACGGTGAAGGGCACCGAGCAGGACACCGTGATCTACGCCGGCGACCGCTGGGCGAACTTCGCCTGGAACGGCCTCGGCTACAACCAGTGGGTGCCGCTCAGCGGCACGGGCGCCGACGTGTCGTTCAACTCGCTCAGCCACTGGACGCTCAACGCGACCACGGGCGCGTGGGCGGTCGGGGCGAACAACAACTACATCCTCAACCCCGATTTCGCCGCCGACCGCATCGCGGTGACGAGCGTGACCGGGTGGACGCAGACGACGGATGCCGCATCCTCGACGAGTGCGTTCGTCTCGAACCCCTCACCGGGGGTCGACTCGAGCCGCTTCGCGCTGCGTCTCGGCGCGGCCGGCGCCTTCGCGGGTGACGTCCACCAGGACAACGAGGTGCCGGCCGGCATCTACACGCTGGGGCTTAAGGCGAACTACGCCGGAGGGCTCGACGCGGCGCAGGTGATCGTCACGGGTGCCGACGGGGTCGACCACGTCCTCGACATCCCGGCGGCCACCGGGTGGGCGCCGGCGAGGCTCGCCGACATCGCCCTCCCCGCCGGCACCGCGCGCGTCGCCATCCGGGCCGTCGGCACGGGTGGGCAGTCGCTGACGGTCGACGCCCTGTCGCTGCGCCGTCAGGCGATCGACGACTCGGCGCTGCGGACGCTCGTGGAGCAGGCCTCCGGCCTCGACGCGAACGCGTACTCCGCGGCGAGCTGGGCGCCGTTCGCGACGGCGCGGGATGCCGGCGCTGCGGTGCTCGGTGCGCTCAGCACGCAGGCCCAGATCGATGCCGCCACCGCCGCGCTCACCGCAGCGCGCGACGGGCTCGCGAGTGCCCTCCGCTCGGTGACGGTCGCGCCGGGCGCGCTGCTCGTCGCCGTCGGCGCGACCTACGACCCGGCATCCGTCGTCGTCACCGGCACCTTCGCCGACGGCACCACTCGGGCGCTCACCGCGGCCGAGTACGCGGTGACGGGCTTCGACACGGCGACCGTCGGCAAGCGCACCGTCACGGTGCGCGCCGAGGCGGCCCTCGCGGCCACCGGCGCCGCGGCGGTGGAGGCATCGCTGTCGCTCGAGGTGCTGCGGGCATGGACCGCCGCTCAGGTCTACAACACGGGCGAAGCGGTCATCTACAACGGCACCCGCTGGGTCGCCTCGTGGTGGACGCAGAACCAGAAGCCGGGCGACGTCTACGGACCCTGGCAGCAGCAGATCACGGCGCCCGACGGCACCGCCGTGTGGACGGCATCGCGCATCTTCGTCGCCGGGGACACCGTGGTGCTGAATGACGTGCGCTACACCGCCAAGTGGTGGACCCGCGGTCAGACACCC
>JACEFY010000393.1 GCA_016807485.1 Stenotrophomonas maltophilia
TCGCCGATCGCGGGTACCCACGGCAACCGTGAGTTCGTCGCTCATCTCCGCCCCCGCAGCGACGTCGACGGCCGGGGAAACCCGACAGAATGGTTGAGCACCGTGAACCGATTGGCGGGAGAGGGATGACCACGCAGCAGCGCAACATCCTCGTCGTGGCCCACGCGCGCCGCGACGAGACCATCGCCGCGGCGCTCCGCGTCATCGGTGCGCTCACGTCGGCTGGGGCTCGGCCCGTGCTCCCCGTGGACGACCCGGAGATCGTGGCGGCGCTCGCCTCGATCGGACCGCTCGCGGCGCTCGGGACCGACGTCGAGGTCGGCGACATCGAACTCGCGATCGTCCTCGGCGGCGACGGCACGATCCTTCGCGCCGCCGAGCTCGTGCGCGAGGGGACGGCGCCCATCCTCGGCATCAACATGGGGCACGTCGGGTTCCTCGCCGAGATCGAGGCCGACGTCATCGACGATGCCATGCAGCGCGTGATCGACCGCGACTACGACGTCGAGGAGAGGATGGCGCTGAGCGTGCGTGTCAAAGATGCTCCGGGCGCGGTCATCTACGAGACATGGGCGCTCAACGAGGCCACCGTGGAGAAGGCCGCGCGTGAGCGCATGATGGAGGTCATCCTCGAGATCGACGGCCGTCCGCTGTCGAGCTTCGGATGCGACGGCATCGTCATCGCGACTCCGACCGGGTCGACCGCGTACAACTTCTCGGCCGGGGGCCCGGTGATCTGGCCGACGGTCGAAGCGATCGCCGTCGTGCCGCTGTCGGCGCACGCGCTGTTCGCCCGGCCGCTCGTCGTCGGTCCCGAAGCGTCGGTTGCCATCGAGGTGCTCGCCCGCACCGACGGGACCGGCATCCTGTGGTGCGACGGTCGCCGCTCGCACGACCTTCCCCCCGGCGCGCGCGTCGTCGTGCGGCGCTCGCGGCGGAGCGTGCGGCTCGCGCGCCTGCACCCTGCGCCGTTCACGGATCGCCTCGTGCGCAAGTTCCAGCTGCCGGTCACCGGCTGGCGGGGGCCGGACACGACAGTGGTGAAGGACGCACTGTGATCGAGCAGGTGACGCTGCGCGACCTCGGTGTGATCGCGCAGGCGACCCTGCCGATCGGACCCGGGTTCACCGCGGTGACCGGCGAGACGGGAGCCGGCAAGACGATGGTCGTCACCGGCCTCGGCCTGCTGCTGGGCGCGCGCGCCGACGCCGCAGCCGTGCGCGCGGGCGCCGACCAGGCCGTGGTCGAGGGCGTCTGGATCGTGCCGGAAGAAGGTCCGGTGGTCGATCGGGTGACCGAAGCCGGCGGCGACGTCGAACCGATCGGCGGCGGGCGCGCCGAGCTCTATCTGGGCCGCACGCTGACCGCCGAGGGTCGCAGCCGTGCGAGTGTCGGCGGGCGAGCAGCGCCCGCGGGAGTGCTCGCCGACCTCGCCGATCAACTCGTCGTCGTGCACGGTCAGTCCGATCAGCTGCGCCTGCGGTCGGCGGCCGCACAGCGCGACGCGCTCGACCGGTTCGGTGGGGCCCCGGTCGCCGACGCGCTCGCCGCCTACCGTTCCGCGCACGCGCACGCGCGCACGCTCACGGCGGAGCTCGAGGTCTTGACCGCCCAGCGCGACGAACGCGCCGAAGAAGCCGCCACGTTGCGCGCCGTGCTCGCCGAGATCGAGGAGATCGACCCGCAGCCGGGGGAGGATGTCGAACTCGCCCAGCGCGCAGACCGCCTCGCGAACGTCGAAGAGCTCCGACTCGCCGCGGCGATCGCACATGTGGCGCTGTCCAACGACGAGGACCAGCCCGACGTGAGCGGCCTGCTCGCCGACGCCCGCCGCGCGCTCGAACGCGCCGCGACGAGCGATGCCGTCCTCGGTGCGCACGCGGCCACGCTGGAGGAGATCGGCTACCGCCTCGCCGACGTCGCCGGCGACCTCAGCGCGTACCTCGCCGACCTCGACGAGACCGGGCCGCACGAACTCTCCCTCGTGCTCGAGCGGCGCGCCGCCCTCACAGGCCTCATCCGCGCCCACGGGACGCTCGACGACACCCTGGCGCTCCGCGACACCGGTGCCGCGCGCCTGCTCGAACTCGACGACGACGGGGACCGCATCGAGCGGCTGACCGCGGAGGCTGAAGCGGCGGCATCCGCTCTCGACGACGCGGCCGCCGCACTGACTGCGGCGCG
>JACEFY010000394.1 GCA_016807485.1 Stenotrophomonas maltophilia
CGGCGCCCGCGCGGCGCTCCACGAGCTCATCGCGTCGATGATCGAGCAGGCGCGCGCGGTGGCGGCCGATCCCGTGCTGCCCTCCGCCGCCGTCGAGCTCCTGGCCGGCATCGCCGATCGCATCGAGAAACGGATGCCGTGACCACTTCACTCACCACCTACAACCACGCCGCGCGCGAAGCGGCGGCGACGGTCATCGGCGAGTACTCCACGTCGTTCGGGCTCGCGGCACGCCTCCTCGGCGCGCGGCCCCGCCCGCACATCCGCACGGTCTACGCCCTCGTGCGCATCGCCGACGAGATCGTCGACGGCGCCGCCGCCGAGGCGGGCCTCGACCCGGCGACCATCCGGCGCGTGCTCGACGAACTCGAGGCCGAGACGCTCATCGCCCTGACGCGGGGTTTCAGCACGAATGTCGTGGTGCACGCGTTCGCGCTCACCGCCCGCGAATGCGGGATCGGAGCCGACCTCGTGCGCCCCTTCTTCGCCTCGATGCGCACCGACCTGGACATCACCGACCACGACCCGGCGTCGCACGATGCGTATGTCTACGGATCTGCCGAGGTCGTCGGGCTGATGTGCCTGCAGGTGTTCCTCAACGCCGGTTCGGAGAGCCCCGCGGTCGCCGACCCCGCACTGGTGACCGGTGCGCGGCGTCTCGGTGCGGCATTCCAGGACATCAACTTCCTCCGCGATCATGCGGTCGATGCCGGCATCCTCGGGCGGGACTACCTCGGAATGGACGGCACCTCCGTGACCCGTGACGACGTGCTGGACCGCATCGACGGCGACCTCGCCGCCGCCGCCGCCGTGATCGACGACCTCCCCGCCGACTGCCGTCGCGCGGTGAGCACGGCCCACGACCTCTTCGCCGAACTCGCCCAACGACTGCGCCGCGCCGACGATCCGGACGTCCGCGTTCGGGTGCCGGGCATCGTGAAGGCCGCCATCGCCGCGCGGGCGGCCGTCGTCGCCGCGCCGCGGAAGGCCGCCGAGTGAGCGCCCTCGTCATCGGCGGCGGCATCGCCGGCCTCGCGACGGCAGCCCTCCTCGCCCGCGAGAGCGAGGAGGTCACCCTCCTCGAAGGGCGCGATGAGCTCGGCGGGCGCGCAGGCTCGTGGGGGCGGGACGGATTCCGCTTCGACACGCGCCCGAGCTGGTACCTGATGCCGGAGGTCTTCGAGCGGTTCTTCGAACTCCTCGGCACGACCGCCGCGGCCGAACTCGACCTCGCCCCCCTGACCCCCGCCTACCGCGTCTACGCCGAGCCCGACGGCGACGGCCCGGGCGAACGCGTCGACGTCGTCAGCGGACGCGCCGAGGTGCGCGCGCTCTTCGAGTCACGCGAACCGGGATCGGGCGACCGCATCGAGGCGTACCTCGACTCGGCGGGCGACGCCTACGAGCTCGCCGTCACCCGCTTCCTCTACGACTCGTACGCGACGACGGCGGGGCTGCGCGACCCGGAGGTGCTGAGGCGTCTTCCTCAGCTGGCGCCCCTGCTCACGCGGTCGCTCTCGCGCCACATCGAGAAGCGCTTCTCCGATCCCCTGCTGCAGCAGATCCTCGGGTACCCGGCGGTCTTCCTCGGCGGATCTCCGTACGGCGTGCCGAGTCTCTACCACCTCATGAGTCATCTCGACCTCACGCAGGGCGTGCTCTACCCGGCGGGCGGCCTCACGGAGGTCATCCGCGCGATCGAACGGCTCGCCCGCGCCGCCGGCGTCACCATCCGGACGGAGGCGCCCGTCGGCCGCATCGTCACCGACGGTACCCGTGCCACCGGGGTCGAGCTCGCATCCGGGGAGATCCTCACAGCCGACGTCGTCGTCTCGACCGCCGACCTGCACCACACCGAGACCGCGCTCCTGCCGCGCGAACTGCAGAGCTACCCGCAGTCGTGGTGGGACAAGCGCGTGCCGAGCCCGGGCGCGCTGCTGGTGCTGCTGGGCATCGACGGCGAGCTGCCCGAGCTCGCCCACCACACCCTGATGTTCACGCGCGAGTGGGCGGAAGGGTTCGACGCCATCTTCGGGGAGGAGACCCGCATCCCCGACCCCGCCTCGCTCTACGTCTGCACGCCGAGCATCACCGATCCGACCGTCGCGCCGGCGGGATCATCGAACATCTTCATGCTCGTCCCGATCCCCGCCGACCCGTCGATCGGGCACGGCGG